>JASHQO010000499.1 GCA_030039105.1 Xanthobacteraceae bacterium | reverse complement strand
ATTACCTCAGCCTCCTCGCTGCGTGAAGGACGTGGCGCGGAGGCACATCGCGCCGCGGCAGCGAGGGCGGTGCCCGCGGGCGGATTTGCAGTCCGCTCCCGGGCGGCTTGGGCATCAGCCTCCCGGCATTATGACCGGGGTGGGAGGTGCATCCCTGGACGGGGACAGGCGAAGGCGGGTAACACCCGTGCAGACCGCGTCCCCGGAAGCCTGGCCTGAAGCCGCACCCGGAGGACGACGACTCCTCCTGGGCAACGAGCCGCGGTGGAACGCCGTCAAGCGTGCGCGCTCCAAAAGGGCGCGCGCCGCATCGCAAGATGCGGGATAGTCACCTGCGTTTGCCGGCGTTCCGCATCCTTCGATTTTCTTTTTCTTCTTTTCACGTAGCCCGGATGGAGCGCAGCGTAATCCGGGGCGGCGGTGCAAGCGGCAAGGCCGTTCCCGGATTGCGCTGCGCTTCATCCGGGCTACGGTTGGCTACGGTTTGCGAAGCTGGCGTGAGGCAAGACGACGGGCAGGCCCCACCCCTGCCGTGGTTTGGTCCGATCCGGTTTCGCGCTTCACGTGACTGAAATCTGGCGGCACGGGATCGACGTCCGATCGCGCGCAGAAGAAAACTCGCGCGCCAAAACGCGCCGCGACAACGGGAGAGCTTGGCCATGACGGATGCCAATGACTTCGCCGTGCTGGCGGCCATGCTGAAGGCGGGGCTGAAGTCCAAGCCGAAGCTGACGCCGGTCGAATACGCGCGGCGCTTCGCGATCGAGAAGGCGTTGCAGCAACGCCGCTATTGCGACGCGTTCGCGCTGTGGCGGGCTTGCGCGCGCAAGGCGTGCCGCCGGCAGCAGCGCTGTTGCGGCGAGCCGCAGGTATGCCTGCGCCGCGCGCTCGATCGCGTGCCGCATCCGGTGCAGCACCGCGCGCGGCAGGAAATCCTCGACGCCATGCCGCGCAACATCGGCGCGCCGGAGCGCGCGGCACGGCAATGCATGCCGCGGGATTTATATGAGAAGTAGCGATGTAGCCCGGATGCAGCAAAGCGTAATCCGGGGCGGCGGTGCGGCCGGATGCTGCGTTCCCGGATTACGCTTGCGCTCCATCCGGGCTACGCCCTCATTCAAAGCCAAAAAATCGACAGAACGCGTCGAGCGGCGCGCGCGGCGAACGGAAGCCGTTGGCCGGATGTGCATGATCGCCATAGCCGATCGCCACCGCACAGAACAGCATCTGCTCCGGCGGCATGTCGACGAACGCGCCGACGATGCGATGCATGCGCGCCCAGGATTCCTGCGGGCAGGTGTCGAGGCCGTAGCCGCGGGCCAAATACATCAGCGCCGCGATATAGCCGCCGAGATCGGCCCACTGGCCCGGCCCGAGCTTCCTGTCGATGGCGATGAACAGCGCCACCGGCGCGTTGAAGAACTCGAAATTGCGCTTGTATTGCGCAAGCCGCCCGGCCGCGTCGTCGCGGGCGACGCCGAGCGCGCCGTAAAGCTGCACGCCGTGCTCGTCGCGGCGGCTCTTGTACGGCTGCCACATGGTTTGCGGATAGATCGGATATTCGGCCTCGTCGTGACGCGGATCGCGGCCGTCGATATGGGCGGCGACTTGCCGTTTCAGCTCCGCAAGCGGCGCGCCGGTCAGCGCGTAGACCTGCCAGGATTGCAGATTGCCGCCGGACGCGGCGCGGGCGGCGCGAACGATGAGGTCGCGGACGATCGTTGCGTCGACCGGCTTGTCGAGAAACCAGCGGCAGGCGATGCGGGAGTCGACGGCTTCGAATACGTCCATGGGCGAGCCAACCTGAATCGGGGTGGGAGACTATTCGCCCTCATCGGGCGATTGCGGGCCGGCGAGCCGCGGTGCCGGCGGCGCCAGCGCCTCGGCTTCGCCGTCCGGCAACGCTTCCGGCGCGGCGTTGTGCACGCGATAGAGCTGCGGCGCCGCACGGTTGACGTGGAGCTGGAAAATGTCGGGCCGGTTATAGTGGCCGGCGAAATCGTGACGCAGCTTCATCAGCACGCCGAGCTCGAGATCGCAGTCGGCGTAGAGGATGCCTTCCCCGGCGCCCATCGGGCCGGCGACGATGCGCGAATTGGGCGCCACGATCACGCTGCCGCCGCAGCAGTCCGGATTGCGCAGGAATTTCTCGGCTTCCGGGCCCGCTTCGAGCATCGCGATCGTCGCCTCATCGACGGTGCCGCAGGCGGAGACCACGAAGGCCTTGCTCATCTGGGCAAAGGCCTGGGAATCGATGGCGACGCGGCTGCGCAGCGGATCGCCGCTCACCGGAAAATGATTGGGCCAGCTCATGACGTGGATGCGCGTGCCCTCCGCGGTCAGCGCGAACACCGCGAGCGGATTGGAATTCTCGCCGCAGATCAGCCCGCTCATCGGTCCGAACGCGGTGTGGAAGGCGCCGAAGGTGTCGCCGTAGCCGCCGGTGTGCACCAGCCGCTCGCCGACGGTCGGCATGATTTTCTGATGCTTGCCGATCAGCGTGCCGTCGGGCCCGATATAGATCTGACTGTTGAACAAGGTGCCGATGGTATTCGGCAGCTTCTCGCAAACGCCCATGACCACATAGGCGTTCGCCTCGCGCGCCGCCGCGGCGAGCGCCGCGGTCTCGACGCCCGGAATTTCGACCGCGTTCTTGAACAGTTCGACCGACAGGCGGTTGGCGATCGCGCCGGTCGCGACGTGGTGGTGGTACCAGATCGGGTGCGCCGGAATGAATCCTTCGGGAAAGCCGATGACGCGCGCGCCGTTGCGGCCGGCTTCGCCAATGAGCTTGCAGGCCTTGGCGGTCGATGCGGCGCGGTCGAGAAACACGGAGGCCGCCTGCACCGCCGCAACCTTGACCGTCTCGTAGCTGTCACCCATTCGCACCCCGACTTTGCCGATTACGTTTGCAGCGTGGCGTCGCGTGCGGCGATATTAGATGACGAAACGCTGTGCCGTCACGCCGGTCGCGCCTATGCGACGAACCGAGCCGGCGCCCACCGCCGGCATCGCCTTGACCGTCCTGGAGGCGCGGTAGAAGCGTTGCAGGCCGGGGTGCAGCCTTGGGGGGCGCACATCCCGGCATTAAATTATCCAGAACGACGATCCGGGAGGCCTGGAATGTCAAAGCTTGACGCGTCGATCCGTCGCCGCACCATCCTGAAAGCCGGCTTAGCGCTCGGCGCCAGCCAGGCCATCGGCGCGCCATACATCGTCAGCGCGCTTGGCGAGGAGCCGGTCAAGATCGGCATGGTCGATCCGTTGACGGGCGTGTTATCGGCGCTGGCGCAAAGCGAGGTCGACGGCGCCAAATATGCCGAGGCCGAGATCAACAAGAAGGGCGGCATCCTGGGCCGTCGGGTCCAGCTCCTGGTCGAAGACTCCGCCAACGACGTCGGCATCGGCGTGCAGAAGACCCGCAAGCTGATCGACCGCGATCGGGTCGACGTCATTTTCGGCGACGTCAATTCCGGCATCGCCTACGCGATGGCGCAGGTGACGTTCGAGAAGAAAGTCCTCCACATCGTGCCTGGCGGCCACACCGACCCGATCACCGGCACCAATTGCAAATGGAACGTGTTCCGCGTCTGCAATACCACGTCGATGGACGCCAACGCGGTGACGCCGGAGCTGGTGAAGAAATTCGGCAAGAAATGGTTTTTCGTCACGCCGGACTATGCCTACGGCCACACCCTGCAGGACGCCTTCATCAAGGCGCTGACCAAGCTCGGCGGCACCTATGACGGCGACTTTCTGCCGATCAACAACACCGACTTCGCCGCCACCCTGGCCAAGGCCAAGGGGTCCAAGCCGGACGTGCTGCTCAACAACATGGTCGGGCTCACCCAGATCAACTGCATGAAGCAGTTCACCCAGCTCGGCATGGGCAAGGACATGGCGCTCGGCGGCGCGCTGTTCGAGCTCGAAAGCATCAGGGGCGTGCCGCCGGACGCGCAGACCGGATGGTGGAACATGGAATGGTGGTGGAACCAGCCCAACGTGCCCGAGGTGGTCAAGTTCGTCGCCGATTATCGCGCGGCGACCAAGAAGACGCCGTCGGCGCGCGACTGGTTCGGCTACGTGTCGGTGCAGTCGGTGCGGCTCGCCGCGGAGCGGGCGAAGTCGCTCGACGGACCGAAAATGGCCAAGGCGCTGGAGAATCTCGAACTGCCGCCGGACGTGGCGCTACAGCCCGGCAAGATCCGCTTTCGCGCCGGCGACCACGAGCTGATGCCGAACATCTTCGTCGGCGAAGTACGCCCACCGAAGGGCGACGCCAGCGACGTGTTCGCCATCTCGACGCTGGTGCCGGGCGAGCAGGCGGCCGGCTCGATCACCGACACCGGCTGCAAGATGGAGCAGCCGGCATGATCTGTCGTCATTGGAGCCAGTAGCCCGGATGGAGCGAAGCGCAATCCGGGGCGGCCGCCCCGGCCTCATTATCGTTTCCGGATTTCGCTGCGCTCCGTCCGGGCTACATTATTATTCAATACGGCGTCTTGGCGATCTCGCCGGAGCCGGTGACGTACCAGCGCTCCGAAATGAACGGCTTGCCGGCAAGCCGGTCGGCCAGCCAGTCGGCCAGCAAAATCGGCGGGAACGGGCCGAGATTGGCGGCCGGCACGTTGCCGACCGAGTGCCGCGATTCCTGATACACCACCATCTGCTTCGGCCCCTGCAGCGCCGCCATCAGGCGCTCGGAATGTTGCAGCGGGCTCAGCTCATCGGCTTCCCCGGCGACGCACAGATACGGCGCCTTGATCTTCTCGGCGTGACCTTGCCAGGTGATCTTCTGGCGGAACGCGTCGAACTCGTCTTCGTCGGTAATGCCCGACATATACATGAAGCGCGTCTTGAAGGTCGGCGACGCCTCCTGAAAGATGGTGTGGCAGCCCGGCTCGTGGCACACCGACATCGCTGCGCAGGCCTTTATGCGCGGCTCGTTCGCCGTCAAAACCGTGGCGAACAGCGAGCCAAAGCTGGTGCCGGCAACGCCGATCCGGCTGACGTCGAGCTCGGGCCGCGCCGCGATCCAGTCGACCAGCGCCGGCCCGGTGGCGATCCAGTTCTCCATGGAGAAATAAAGGCCGATCATCGGCGCCTCGTACTGGCCGGGCCCATCGATCGCCAGCACCGCCATGCCGCGGTTGAGATACTTGTCGCCGTAGAGCGCGACCTGAATTTCCTTGTAGCTGTCCATGCCCGGAATCGCGATCACCACCGGCAGCCGCCCGCCGCCGTGGCCCGGCGGCAGATGCAGCCAGGCCGGAATCGCCTTGTCCTTGAACGGCACCCACACCGCCTCGACGTGATGATCGGCGAGCGCCGCGTATTTGGCGTAGCACTCGCGCTTCTTGTTGTTGTAGGCGACGTTGGTTTCGTCGTTCTCGTCGTAGGGCCACTGCGCCGCGCCCCAGTGCACCGCGGCCATGAAGAAATTGTCGCGCGCGGTGACCTTGTGATCGGCCAGCGCCGCCGCATTGGCCTTGGCCTCGCGGCGCCTGGCGACGGCGGCAAAGGCCGGACCGATATCGGCCATCTTCTTGACCCGCTCGCGGATGCCGGCGAAATCCGCATTGGCCTCGATGCCGCACGGCAGGTGGATGTAGAGCGAGCGCGGCTGATCCCAGTCGATGCCGTTGGCGCGGATGATGTTGTCGATCAGCCAGCGCTGCTCGTCGAAGCGTCGCACCTGCGGCGCGCCGCGCTTGTCGAGGATCGGCGGAAATCCTTGAGCCGGACGATTCATGGCGTGACGCTCCCTCGGGGCCATCGTGGCGGATTTACCCGCCCAGCCGTCCCTGAAGGGCATTATCGGCGCGACCGGTCCCGGCTTGTCAACGACAACCCGGGCCGGGGCTTTCCTCGATTACAGCCAGGCGCGCTGGACGCCCTGGGCCGCCATCAGCTCGGCGATGCGCTTGCGGGCGTGGAAGACGCGGGTCTTCACCGTGTTCTGCGGCACGCCGATGATCTGCGCCACTTCCTCGATCGACTGCTCGTGATAGTAGACGAGATCGACGACCTGGCGATGGGCGGTGGAGAGCTGGCTCAGGCACGACTGCAGCAGCGCGCTGCGCTCGGCCTTCTGCACGGCGACTTCCGGATCGTCGGCGGTGTCCTCGATCGCTTCGGCGACTTCCTCGTCGAGCTCGTCGAACGAGCGGCCGCGCAGCGCGGTCAGCGCCTTGTAGCGGGCGATGCCGAGGATCCAGGTCGACACCTGCGAGCGGGCCTCGAACCGGTCGGCGGTACGCCAGACGTGGACGAAGACCTCGTTGAGCAGGTCCTCGGCGGTGGCCTCGTTGCCGACCATGCGGATGAGGAAGCGGAAGACGCGCAGGTTATGACGGGCGAACAGCACCCGCATGGCGTCCTTGTCGCCCTTGGCGATCAGGCCGATCAACACGTCGTCGGACGTCGCCTTGGCCGAAGATGGCTTTGCAGATGAAGGCCGGCTCGCCGCGGCGACGCCGGAAATGGCATGGTTATAGTGCATGACTAAGTCCCCCTGTATGGGAGGACCTTAAAATCCGTTAACCATTTGCCTCCATTCTACGTTGGTAAACGCGGCCTATCGAAAGTAAGGAGGAATCCTATACGTGCGTATAGTCGCCACGCCGGGAGCGAAATCCCAGCCGGACGGCCGACGCCCACGATCGCGATGACTGCAGGGATGACGGCTGCTGGACGCCGGTTGGGCCGAACGCTACTGCTTGGCCGACGCGGAGCCGAGCGCCTTGTCCAGGCACTCGATCAGGCTTTCGTCGTTGAAGGGCTTACGCAGGAAGCCGTAGGCGCCGGCGTCCAGGACGCGGTCCCGGACCTTCTCCTCGTAATAGGCGGTGACGAAGATCATCGGGATTTGCCGGCCGGCGGCAATGAGCCGATCCTGCAAGTCCGCACCGCTCATGCCGGGCATATGCAGGTCGGTGATCAGGCACGATGAGTCGTCGATGCGGTCGGATTGCAGGTATTCTTCGGCAGAGGCGAACACCGCCGCCTTGTAACCCAGCGACCGCACCAAGCTTTTCGTCGCTTCACGTACGGATTCGTCGTCGTCAATGATGGAGATCACGTGTTTTGCCAAGTTTCTAATTCCTCTACAACACGACTTACGGGAGACGGACGGCAACCGCTACTGTACATCGGCAAGGTTTGTGTATCGAATGGGGCAACGGAACTATACTTGTGTATAGCTTGTCAGGACGTTCGGCGTACGCCTAGCGCATCGGCCATTCGCACCAGCTCCGCCAGCGACTTTGCCCGCATTTTCCGCATCACATTGCCGCGGTGAACTTTCACGGTGATCTCGCTGACCCCGAGCTCTCCGGCAATCTGCTTGTTCATAAGTCCGGCCGTGACCATGCCCATGATCTCCTGCTCGCGTCCGGTCAGCGTCTCGAAGCTCGCTTTAAGCTTGGCCGCATCGCCGGCATTCTTGCGCCGGCCGCGGTCGCGCTCAAGCCCGATCTGCACGGCGTCGAGCATGTCCTGGTCGCGGAACGGCTTCGGCAGGAACTCGACGGCGCCGGCTTTCATCGCCCGCACGGTCATCGGGATATCGCCGTGCCCGGTCATGAAGACGATGGGAATATCGATATGGGCCTTGGCGAGATCGGATTGAAAATCGAGCCCGCTCACGCCCGGCAATCGCACGTCGAGCACCAGACAGGCCGGCGTGTCCGGCAGCTTGAACTGCATGAACTCGCCGGCCGACGCAAACGTCCTCGCCTGCAGGCCGACCGAGCGAAACAGGGCCGCTAGCGCGTCGCGCAAGTTCGCGTCGTCGTCGATCACCAGCACGATCGGTTGCGGTTCGGCGCGGCCGTTCATGGCATCAGCTTAATCTTGGCCGGCTTGGGGTTCCAGCCGGCCGGCCGGCAGGACGACGCGAAACACGGCGCCGCGCGGATGCGCCGGCGCAACCGACAGATGCCCTTCGTGCCGCTCGATGATCATGCGGCAGAGCGCGAGGCCCAAGCCCATGCCGTGGGCTTTGGTGGTGATGAAGGCATCGAATATGCTTTCCAACTGCGTCGGCTCGATGCCGGGCCCGGAGTCTTCCACCGCCACCATGACGGCATTGTTGCCATGACGCTCGGCGCTGACCTGCAACACCCGCGGGCCGTCCTTGACACTATCCATCGCCTCGATGGCATTGCGCACCAGGTTGACCAGCACCTCTTGCAGTTGGCCGCGATGGCCCATGACCGGCGGCAGCGCCGAGGTCAGCGCCACCTGGGTCGTCACATTAAGCAGCTCCTCGTGCAGCGCGTGAAGCACGTCGCGCGCCAGATCGTTGACGTCGATCGGCTCGTGCTTCTGGTCGGCGCGGCCGAATAGCGCCCGGATATTGTCGAACACCTGGCTGGCGCGGTAGCTGTCCTTGACCATGCGGTCGAGCGCTTGGCGCACCTCGTCGAGATCGGGCGGCGTGTGGCCGAGAAAGCGCAGCGCGGCGCTGCCGTTGGCGGCGATGCCGGCGAGCGGCTGGCGCACCTCATGGCCGATCGACGCCGCCATGGCTTCGAGATTCATCAGCTTGTTGGTGCGCTCGCGCTGCAGCTCGGCGATCGAGCGGCCGAGCTCATAAGTGCGCTGCCGCAGCTCGTTCAAAAGCCGCCCGTTCTCGATGGCAATGACGGCCTGGGCGGCAAAATTATGCACCACTTCGATCTGCTTGTCGGTGAACGGCCGCACTTCCCTGCGGCCGACCGTGATCGAGCCGACCATCTCATTGTCCTTCGTCATCGGCACCGCGAGCGTGGTGCGGATGCCGGCAATCTCGACCGCGGCGACGGTCGGCGGATTGCGGTCGAGATAAGCGCGGTCGGCCGTCAGGTCGACGATGTGGACCGGCGCCTTGGTCGCCAGCAGGCGGCCGCTGGCGGAGGTCTGATTGGGCCGGTACGGCCCCTTCTTGCGCAGCTCGGTGAACGCCGCCGGCATGTCGTGAGTGGCGACGAGATGCAGGCCGTCGCCTTCGAAGCGGTTGATGGCGCCGGTGTTGGCGTCGCACAGCCGCACCGCATTCGCCAGGATGGTCGAGAATACCGGCTGCAGGTCGCCGGACGAGCCGCTGATGAGGCTGAGAACCTCGGAGGTCGCCCGCTGCCGGTCCTGCACTTCGTCAAGCGCGCGGGCAAGCCGCGCTGCTTCGGCGTCGTCGCGGGCGACGGATGAACGGCGACGCTTCGGCGCCGCGGCCTTGCCGCGCACCTTGGCTGTTCCGCCCGCTTTGGAGCGTCGCCTCATCCCCGCCCCCTTGGGCCGCTTGGGCCCGCTTGGGCCCCTTTGGGCATAAAGGCACCCTTGGGCATAAAGATGGTCCGTGCATCCCAGCATTGTTCTTGCGGCGGCGTCCAGGCCGGTCGGCCACACATTGACAAGGCCGGCGCGGCGGCCATGCTGACCGCCGTTGCGGAGCGCCCCATGAGCCAACACGGCAATATCAAAGCCGCCATCGGCTACGACGATCTGCGCGAGTGGCTGGCCGCGGCTGCCGCCCTCGGCGAGGTCAAAGACGTCAAGGGCGCGTCCTGGCAAGAAGATATCGGGCTTGCCGCCGAAGCCATCCTGCGCGCCGAGGATGGGCCGTGCGTGGTGTTCGACGACATTCCCGGCTGCCCCAAGGGCTTTCGCGTGCTGCTCAACATGTTCGCCGGCACCCGGCGCAATATGACGCTGGGCTTTCCCGACCATCTCAACAAATGGGAATTGAGCGACGCCTATCGCGAAGCCTATTTGGTGAACCCCAAGCTCGTGCCGCACGAGATCGTCGACGACGGCCCGGTGCTGGAGAACGTGCTGACCGGCGACGCCATCGACGTCACCAAATTTCCCGCGCCGATCTGGCACGACAAGGACGGCGGCCGCTATATCGGCACCGGCACCTACAGCATCACCCGCGACCCGGAGGAGAACTGGCTCAATGCCGGCGCCTATCGCGCCATGGTGCACGACAAGAAATCGGTCGGCTTCGTCACCGCGCGCGGCCACCACGGCTATATCCACCGCGAGAAGTATTGGGCGCGCGGCGAAGCGATGCCGGTGGTGATGGTGCTCGGCGGCGATCCGCTGGCATTCTTCTATGGCGGCGTCGAAGCGCCCTACGGCACGTTCGAATTGGACATCGTCGGTGGCATGCGCGGCCGGCCGACCAAGATGGTGCGCGGCAAGGTCACCGGCCTGCCCTTCCCGGCCAATGCCGAGATCGTGCTCGAAGGTTTTGTCACGCCGGACAAGCGCCAGGACGAAGGCCCGTTCGGCGAATGGACCGGACACTACGCCGGCGGCAGGCGGCCGATCCCGGTGCTGGATATCGAAGCCATCTATCACCGCAACGATCCGATCCTCCTCGGCGTGCCGCCGATGGGCGGCGGGCCCGACGAGATGGCGCGCTACCGCGCGGTGATGCGCTCGGCGATGATCCGGCAGAACATGACCAATGCCGGCGTGCCCGGCGTGCAGCAGGTCTGGTGCCACGAGGTCGGCGGCGCCCGCATGCTGCATGCGGTGTCGATCACGCAGCGCTATCCCGGCCACGCCGTGCAGGCGGCCCACGTCGCGGCGCAGTGCGGCGCCTCGGCCTATGCCTCGAAATACATCGTGGTGTGCGACGACGACGTCGACGTCACCAATCTCGACCACATGCTGTGGGCGATGCTGACCCGCACCGATCCCAAGGAGTCGATCCAATTCATCACCGGCTCA
>JASHQO010000498.1 GCA_030039105.1 Xanthobacteraceae bacterium | reverse complement strand
GTCGATGGTTTCGGATTCCTCGACCAGCGGGCACACCCAGTAAACGCGGCGGCCTTCGTCGAGCGCGCGGACGACCGCGTCCTCGACTTCGCCAAGGCGCGACAGCGCGATGGTGCGGGTATCGACTTTTTGCCGGCCGGCGGGTTTTTCGCGCAGCTCGGACACGTCCATGTCGCCGAAATAGGTCAGCACCAGCGTGCGCGGGATCGGCGTTGCGGTGAGCACCAGGAGATCGACGGCTTCGCCCTTGCGGGTGAGCGCCAGCCGCTGGTGCACGCCGAAGCGATGCTGCTCGTCGACGACGGCGAGCGCGAGATCGCGGAACGCCACGTCGTCCTGGAACAGCGCATGGGTGCCGACGATGAGGTCGATGTCGCCGGCCGCTAGGCTGGCGAGAATTTCCGGACGGTCGCGGCTGCGCTCGCGGCCGGTCAGGATGGCGACGCGGATGCCGGCCTTTTTGGCCAGTGGCGCGATGGTGGCAAAATGCTGCCGCGCCAGGATTTCGGTCGGCGCCATCAGCGCCGCCTGGCGGCCGGCCTCGATCACGGTCGCGGCGGCAAGGAGCGCCACCACGGTCTTGCCGGAGCCGACGTCGCCGTGGAGGAGCCGCAGCATGCGATTCGGCTGCGCCAGGTCGGCAACGATGTCGGTGCTGGCGCGCGCCTGGGACGGCGTCAGCGAATAGGGTAGCGCCGCAATCACCTGGTCGCGCAAGCGCCCTTCGGCGGCGCTGCCGTGACCCGGGCGCTTGCGCATATGGGCGCGCAATAGCGCCAGCGCGAGCTGGCCGGCCAAAAGCTCGTCGTAGGCAAGCCGCGACCATGCCGGGCTCGCGGGCTGCAACGCGTCGAGCGTCTCGGGTCGATGGATGCTGCGCAGCGCGTCGGCAAAACCCGGCGAGCGGTTGCGTTCGAGCCAGGTCTTGTCCTGCCACTCCGGCAATTGCGGGATGCGCTCCAGCGCCAGGTCGAGCGCCTTGCGCATCGGGTTCGGATGCAGCCCCTCGGTCATCGGATAGACCGGGTCGATCAGCGGCAGCTTGGCGAAACCGTCGGCATCGACCACGCGGTCGGGATGCACCATCTGCAGGTGGCCGTCATAGAGCGTCGCCGTGCCTGACACGTAGCGCAGCTTGCCCTCCGGATAGAGCTTTTGCAGATAATCCTTGCTCGCGTTGAAATAGCTGATGGTCAGCGTATTCGTATCGTCGCTGGCGTCGATGTTGTAGGGCGCACGCGGCCGGTTCGGCGGTGGCGGGCGGTGGCGATCGACGGTGACGGCGACGGTGACCACGCTCTCGGGCTGCACTTCGCCGAGCTTCGGCTGATTGCGGCGGTCGACGAAGCCGGTCGGCAGGTGGAATAGAAGATCGATCAGGCGCGGCTGCTCGCCGTCGCGCACCAAGAGCCGCGCGAAAATCTTCTCCAGCTTCGGCCCGATGCCGGGCAGCGCCGAGAGCGTGGCGAACAGCGGGTTGAGGACCGGCGGGCGCATGCGGCGCATCTTACACTGTCATCGTCCGGCGCGGACGATGACAGTGGGAATGGGCGGACCATGACAGCGAGGTGCGGCCATGACAATGCGCCAATCGCCCTCTATATACGCCACGCCCGGCCGCGTCCGGGCTATTGGCGTTTGAGGTCACCATGACGGAACGGTCGAGCGAAGGCTTGGATGCGCGGCGCAAGAGGCTATTGTTCCGCGCCTGGCGCCGTGGCGTGCGCGAGACCGATCTGATCGTCGGCCGCTTCGCCGACGTTTACATCGAAGGGCTCGACGAATCTTCGCTTAACGATTTCGAGCGGCTGATCGAAGTGCCGAACGCCGACCTTTACGCCTGGGTCTGCGGCGAAACCGACGTTCCGCAAAGCTACGACACCGCCGTGCTGCGGCAGCTCAAGGATTTTCACAGCCGGGGCAGGGAACAGCGGTGACGGTTCCGGCCAAAGCGCAATCGCCGGCGGCCCGGCTCAGAGCCGGCCGGCCGCTGACGCTGGCCGGCATTGCCGACGGCGCCGAGGGCCTGGTGGTCGCCGATCTGGCCCGCGCCGTTGCGGCCGGCGACAAGCCGCCGGCGGTCGCGGCGGCGGTGATTTGCCGCGACAGCGGCCGCATGGCGATGCTGTCGCGGGCGCTCGGCTTCTTCGCGCCCGACATCGAGGTTTTGGAATTTCCGGCCTGGGATTGCCTGCCCTACGACCGCGTCTCGCCCCATGCCGGCATCGTGGCGCAACGCATGACGGCGCTAGCGCGGCTTGCCCGCATCAAGGGCCGCGACCGCCCCGCCGTCCTTCTCACCACCGTGAACGCCATCCTGCAGCGCGTTCCGGCCCGCGACGCCGTTGCCAAGCAATCGCTGGCGGCGGCGCCCGGCAACATGCTGCCGATGAGCGGCATCACCGCCTGGCTCGAGCTCAACGGCTTTACGCGCGCCGCGACCGTGCGCGAGGCCGGCGATTACGCGGTGCGCGGCGGCATCGTCGATCTGTTTGCGCCCGGCATGGGCGATCCGGTGCGGCTCGACTTCTTCGGCGACACGCTGGAATCGATCCGCATGTTCGACCCGCAGACGCAGCGCAGCCAGGGCGACCTGCGCGCCCTCGATCTCGTGCCGATGGCGGAGTTTCAGCTCACCGGCGACACCATCCGCGCGTTCCGCACCGGCTACGTGGCGGCGTTCGGCGCCGCCGCGCCCGACGACGCGCTCTACGAAGCGGTCAGCGAAGGCCGCCGCCACGCCGGCATGGAGCACTGGCTGCCGCTGTTCCACCAGCGCCTCGAGACGCTGTTCGATTATCTCCCGGCAACGCCCATCGCCATCGAGCCGCTTGCCGACGAAGCAGCCCATGAGCGCATCGCCCAGATCGGCGATTATTTTCAGGCCCGCAAGGACGCCCTCGACCAGGACGGCGGCGGCGCGCCGTACAAGCCGCTGCCGCCGGACCGGCTCTATCTCGCCGCAGCGGAATGGCGCGAGCGGCTCGACGGCGTGGCGCTCGCCAAGCTGACGCCGTTCGCGGCGCCCGAAGGCGCCGCCGCTACGATGGAGATCGGGGCGCGCGCCGGCCACAACTTCTCCGCCGAGCGTAGCGCGCCCGGCAAGAACGTGTTCGAGGCGGTGACCAGGCACGTGCAGGCGCTGCAAGCCGCCGGCAAGCGCGTCACCATCGCGCTGTGGAGCGAAGGCTCGCGCGAGCGCATGTCCCACGTGCTCGCCGAGCACGGGCTTTTGAATCTCAAGACCGTGGCGTCGTGGCAGGAGGCGCTGGCCTTGTCGCGCCACGAGGTGGCGCTCGCCGTGCTCGGCATCGAGGCCGGGTTCGAGACCGCCGCCATGGCGCTGATTAGCGAAGAAGATATTTTGGGCGAGCGGCTCGTGCGCGCGCGGCGCCAATCCAAGCGCGCGGAAAATTTCATCGCCGAGGTGACGAGCCTTTCGGCCGGCGACCTCGTCGTCCACGTCGAGCACGGCATCGGCCGCTTCCACGGCCTGCGCGCCATCGAGGCCGCCGGTGCGCCGCACGATTGCCTCGAGATCCATTATGCCGGCGGCGACAAGCTGTTCCTGCCGGTCGAGAACATCGAGCTGTTGTCGCGCTACGGCTCCGAAGGCGCCGGCGTCGAGCTCGACCGCCTCGGCAGCGGCGGCTGGCAGGCGCGCAAGGCGCGGATGAAGAACCGCATCCGCGAGATCGCCGCCGAATTGATCAAGATCGCCGCCGCGCGGCAGTTGCGCGAAGCGCCGCGCCTCACCGTCGCGCCCGGCCTCTACGACGAGTTCGCCGCCGGCTTCGCCTACGAGGAGACCGACGACCAGCTCGCCTCGATCGCCGCCGTGCTCAACGATCTCGACTCCGGCCGGCCGATGGATCGGCTGATCTGCGGCGACGTCGGCTTCGGCAAGACCGAGGTTGCGCTGCGTGCCGCCTTCATCGCGGCGATGAACGGCAAGCAGGTCGCGGTCGTGGTGCCGACCACGCTGCTCGCGCGCCAGCACACCAAGACGTTCAGCGAGCGGCTGCGCGGCTATCCGATCCAGGTCGCGCAAGCCTCGCGCCTGGTCGCCGCGAAAGACCTCGCCAAGGTGAAGAACGGCCTCGCCGACGGCACCATCGACGTCGTCGTCGGCACCCATGCGCTGCTCGGCAAGTCGATCAAGTTCAAGGACCTCGGCCTGATCGTGGTGGACGAGGAGCAGCATTTCGGCGTCGCCCACAAGGAGAAGCTCAAGCAGCTACGCGCCGAAGTGCACGTGCTGACGCTGACCGCGACGCCGATCCCGCGCACCTTGCAATTGGCGCTCTCCGGCGTGCGCGAGATGTCGATCATCGCCACGCCGCCGGTCGACCGTCTCGCCGTGCGCACCTTCGTGTCGCCGCTCGATCCGATCGTGGTGCGCGAGACGCTGCTGCGCGAGCGCTACCGCGGCGGCCAGGCGTTCTACGTCTGCCCGCGCATCGAGGATTTGCCCGAGGCCAGAGCGTTCCTGGAAAAAACCGTGCCGGAAGTGCGCGTCGCCGTCGCCCACGGCCAGATGCCCTCGACCGTGCTCGAAGACATCATGTCGGCGTTCTACGACGGCAAGTTCGACGTGCTGCTGTCGACCTCGATCGTCGAATCCGGCCTCGACATTCCGACCGCCAACACGCTGATCGTGCATCGCGCCGACATGTTCGGCCTGGCGCAGATCTACCAGTTGCGCGGCCGGGTCGGCCGCTCGAAGCTGCGCGCTTATGCGCTGCTCACCTTGCCGGCCAAGCGCAAGATCAAGCCGCAGGCCGAGCGGCGGCTCAAGGTGCTGCAATCGCTCGACACGCTCGGCGCCGGCTTCCAGCTCGCCTCCCACGACCTCGATATCCGCGGCGCCGGCAACCTTTTGGGCGAGGAGCAGTCCGGCCACATCAAGGAAGTCGGCTACGAGCTTTATCAGGAGATGCTCGAACAGGCGGTGCTGTCGCTCAAGGCCGGCCTCGGCGCGCCGCTTACGGAAAAATGGTCGCCGCAGATCACCATCGGCACGCCGGTGCTGATCCCCGAGGACTACGTCACCGACCTGCCGGTGCGGCTCGCGCTCTACCGGCGTCTTGCCGAGATCGAGGACGACCGCGACATCGAAGCGTTCGGCGCCGAGCTGGTCGACCGCTTCGGCCCGCTGCCGCAGGAGGTCGATTATCTGCTCCAGGTGGTGGCGATCAAATCGCTGTGCCGCCGCGCCAACGTCGAAAAAATCGAAGTCGGCCCCAAGGGCGCCGTGCTGGCGTTCCGCGACAACGTCTTCGCCAACCCCGAAGGTTTGATCGCCTATATCGCCAGGCATCCCGAGGGCGCCCGCGTGCGGCCGGACCAGAAGGTGGTGTTCTTCGACGAGTGGGACACGCCGAAGGAGCGGCTCAAAGGCGCGACGGGGATTTTAAGGGCGCTGGTCGGGATCGCCGAGAAGGGCGCGCAGGCGGCGTAACTCTTTCCTCCGCCGCGCAGCGGGGGCAGGGGGACCACCCGCCAACGCGCGAAGCGCGGGGGGGGTGGTGGAGGGGGCGCGAGCGGTTCAGCGCCACCCTCGATGCCGGCGAAGCGCAAAGCACCTGGATCGCTTGATTGTATCCATGATTTGTGTAACTTATTGTGTGGAGGTTCACACATGGCAACGAATCTGTCGATCGATCCGGAACTGATCGAGCGCGCGCTGGAGGTGAGCGGCGAGCGGACGAAAAAAGCTGCCGTAACGAAAGCGCTGCAGGAATTTATCGCGCGACGGCGGCAAAAGCGCCTGCTCGACCTCATGGGCAAGCTCGAATGGGACTCCTCCTACGATTACAAGGCTGAGCGGGCACGCGATTGAGCCTGTTCGTCGATACCAGCGTGTGGTCGCTGGCGCTGCGCCGCGACACGCCGTCCGAAGCGCCGCAAGCGCGCGCTTTGGTTCACGCGATCGAAGTGGGGGAAAGCATCCTGACGACCGGCCTCGTTCTGCAGGAGCTTCTGCAAGGCTTTTCCGGTCCGCGGGCGCGTGCCCAGATTTTGGATCGATTTTCCACGGTGCCGCTGCTCGTTCCCGATCGCGAAGATCACATCGAAGCTGCCGAGTTGCGCAACCTGTGCCGCCGCGCCGGCGTCCAGGTTGGGACGATCGATGCGTTGCTGGCGCGACTTTGTATTCATCATCGTCTGACCATGCTTTCTACCGACCGGGATTTTAGACGCATTGCGGACTTTA
>JASHQO010000497.1 GCA_030039105.1 Xanthobacteraceae bacterium | reverse complement strand
CCTCGGCATCGGCGCGCCGCTGGTGTTCGGCCTCGGCGCCATGGCGGTCGGAGTCGTCCTGATGGTGTGGATGCGCCGCGCCGCGCCGAAGTTCTTCATGCGGCGGCCGGAGGTGTTCGACCCGGCGGGCGTCACGGTGCTCTATCGGTCGGTCACGGTGGTAGTACGGGAAAATCCGTAGCGCGGCCGACGTCAAGCAGCGGGCAAATTTTTTGTCGCCGCCCTATTGACACGGTCACGGCGGTAATTACCTCAAGCCCACTTCGCTCGTTGAGGGCGTGTTCTCGAGGCAAGCCTGACCATGGAGCGAAGGCGGTCCCCGCGGGCGGATTTGCAGTCCGCTCCCGGGCGGCTTCGGGCATCATGTCCGCCGGCACTACGACCGGTGCGCGGGGTGCTTCCGCTGGACTGGGACAGGAGAAGGCGGGGTAATGTCCGCCGGACCGCGTCCCAGGAAACCTGGCCCGAGGTCGAAAAGCCGAGGCGTAGAACCCTTGGCCAGAACCGCGGTGAGGCGCCGAGAGGCGAGCGCGTCGATCGCAAGGCGCGCGCCGTGCCCGCCGGCACGGCCCCTTCCAATACGCGCCTTTCGGCGCTTCGCCCCCTCAGCTTTCGTCGGGCGAACCTTTCTTGGCTTTCTTGACGCAAAGCTCGGGCGCCGACGCGCCGCGAGAACGGCTCGTCATTGCGCAATGACGCTTATTTTCCTCCCCCACGACAGCGCAGGCGATGATGGGAAAATCAGATCAGCGGGCGCATCGGGATTTCTTCGTCGAAATACTGGCCGATGCGGGCGAGCACATGCGGGTCGGTGACCGTGATCGAGCCGTTGGCGCGGCTGAACATGCCCATGCGGCGCAGCCGCGCCAATGTCTTGTTGGTGTGGACGAGCGACAGGCCGAGCGCGTCGGCGACGTGCTGCTGGGTGAGCGGAAAGGCGAAGCTGTCGCCGTCGACCAGGCCCAAAATCTTGGCGCGCTTATAGAGCATGACGATCAGCGCCGCGACCCGCTCGGTGGCGCTGCGCCGTCCGGCGCTGGTCAAGTTTTCGTCGACGTGGCCTTCCTCGCGCGCGCCGAGCCAGGCGACGTCGAAGGCAAGCCCCGGCATCTCGCCGAACAGCGCCCACACCTTGCGTCGCGGCAACAGGCACAACTGCACCTCGGTCAGCGCCTCGATGCCATGCTGCGCGGCGTCGAACATGGCGGCTTGCAGGCCGAGCAGATCGCCCGGCATCAGAAAATTGAGAATCTGGCGGCGGCCGTCGGGCAGGTTTTTGAAGCGGAAAGCCCAGCCCGAATACAGCGTGTAGATTTCCGGCGCCTCGTCGCCGGCGCGGATGATCTCGGCGCCGGCCGGCAGCACGACGTGCTCGCGCTTGATGTCGTTGACGGCGCCGAGCTCGTTGCGGGTGATCGGCTTGAAGACCCCGCAAGCGCGCAATGTACAGTCAAAACAGCTTACCTGCATGATGGAACGCCTTACGGTAATGAAAAGGCATGCGAAAAGTTGAAGACGTGGAATTTCGCGATTCGAACAAGCTGGTTCTCCGCAGCGGAGGCGGCGGTTGACAAAGGGATAAACGCAAAGCGCAGGCCAATGTTCCGACCGACAAAATCTTGCGGCTTGAAACTGTCGCATGCGCGATCGTTTTGCCGTCAAAGCCCGTCATGCACGATATCGATCGGCGGCACGACCGCGAAGCTACGCCGCAGCGCGCCAGATTGCCTTTGCCCGGCGCCCGGCTATCATTTGCTTGCTCCGACGAAATCGCCAGCACAAATAAAAAAGCGACGCCGGACAGAGGGAGGACAACGATGACCCTTGCACAACGCGATGTTTTTGCCGTCGCCGCCTGGGCGTTCGCCGCCGTCGTGGCGCTGACGCCTGCCGCCGCGCCGGCGCAGACCTTCGTCATGAAAATGTCGACGCCCACGCTCAACGACGTGCCCGACACGTTCGGCAAGGATTTCGGCGCCGCGGTGGAGAAGGACTCCGGCGGCCGCATCAAGGGCGAGCTCTATCCGGCGAGCCAGCTCGGCTCGATCCCGCGCCAGATCGAGGGCACCCAGTTCGGCGCCATCCAATGCGCGATCGTTCCGCCGGAGTTTTTCGTCGGCGTCGACGAGCGTTTCGAGGTGATGTCCGCGCCCGGGCTCGTCGATTCGCTGGCGCACGGCCAGCGCGTCGCCGCCGATCCGGACGTGCTCAAGCTGATGCTGTCGCTCGGCGCCAATAAGGGACTGCACGGGGTCGGCATGTTCATGGCCGAGCCGGTGGCGATCGTGTCGCGCATGCCGATCCGCCATATCGAGGACTTCAAGGGCAAGAAGATCCGCATCTTCGCCTCGCAGTTCCAGCAAACTGCGTTCGAGCGGCTCGGCGCCACGCCGGTGGCGATGACGCTCGGCGACGTGCTGCCGGCGCTGCAGCAAGGCGCCATCGACGGCGCCGTCACCGGGGTCGGGCCCGTCGTTCACATGCACTTCCAGGACGCCGCCAAATACCTCACCGTGACCAACCAGTCGGCGATCTATCTGATGGTTGAGATCAGCCAGAAATGGTACGACACGCTGCCCAAGGACCTGCAGGAGATCGTCGACCGGGATGCCGCCGCGCAGGCGACGGCGATCAATCCCTGGGCGACCGATCACCGCAAGCGCGTCGAGGAAGGCTGGAGCGCGAGCGGCGGCGAGCTCATCCGCCTGCCGTCCGACGAGCAGGCGACGCTGATGAAGACGCTCGGCGACGTCGGCCAGGACGTATCGAAGGCCAAGCCTGCGGTCGCCGCGGCCTATCGGGTTGTGACCGCGGCGGCGCAGCGGCTGCGGTGAGCGTCACGGCGGAATTTTATGCTATGGTCGGGTGAAATAATCGCGGGGAGAGTACGCAATGATGGTTGCAGGGCGTGAGTTTTTCGCGCGCGGCGTTGTGCGCGCCATGGCCGTCGTCGGCACGCTGGTTTTAGCCGCGGCGATCGCGGACGGCCCGGCAGCGGCCGACGACAAGGCGCCGATCGTGATGAAAATCTCGCTCGCCGCCTTGAACGAGGCGCTGCACCAGTTCGCCAAGGATTACGCCGCCTTGATCGACAAGGAGTCCGGCGGCCGCATCAAGACGGAAATCTACCCGGCGAGCCAGCTCGGCTCGATCCCGCGGCAGATCGAAGGCACGCAGTTCGGCGCCATCCAGTGCGTGGTGACGCCGCCGGAATTCTACTCCGGCATCGACGAGCGCTTCGAGGTGATGGCGGCGCCCGGCCTGGTCGACACGCTCGCCCAGGCGCAGCGCCTCACTGCGGACCCGCAGGTGCGCAAGCTGATGCTGGGTCTCGGCGCCGACAAGGGCTTGCGCGGGGTCGGCCTGTTCGTGTCGCAGCCGTCATCCATTATTTCCAAAGCGCCGATCCGCCACCTCGCCGACTTCAAGGGCAAGAAGCTGCGCATCTTCGCCTCGCAGTTCCAGAGCGAAACCTTTGGCCGCCTCGGCGTGACGCCGGTGGCGATGTCGCTCGGCGACGTGCTGCCGGCGCTGCAGCAGGGCGCCATCGACGGCGCGGTCGCCGGCACCGTGATCTATAACGCCATGCACTATCAGGACGCGGCGAAATACGTCACCAATATCGGCCAGCCGGTGATCTTCGGTTTCGCCGCCGTGAGCAAGAAATGGTACGACGGCCTGCCGGCCGACCTGCAGCAGATCATCGACAAGGCCGCCGTCGAAGCCATGGTCCAGGTCGATCCGCAGACCGTGGAGATCGACGACCATGCCGACAAGGCCTGGGTCGCAAGCGGCGGCGAATTGATCGACCTGCCGCCCGACGAGCAGGCCTCGATGCTGAAAACCTTTTCGAGCGTCGCCGCCGACGTGTCGAAGACCAAGCCCGCGGTCAGCGCGGCCTATCAGACCGTGGCCGAGGCGGCGGCGCGCGTGAAGAAGTAGCGGGGAGGGCCGACATGCGGTCGATCGAAGCCGGGCGTTGGACGCCGGCGCTGCTTGCCGCCGGCGCGGCGGTCGCTTCGCTCGTGCTGACGTTCGGCGCAGCGCGGGCCCAGGACAAGCCGCAAGACAAAACCTACGTGATGAAGATCGGCACGCCGACGGTCAACGATACGCCGGAGGAATGGGCCAAGCTGTTCACTGCGCTGATCGACAAGGATGCCGGCGGCCGCATCAAGATCGAGCTTTATTCCGCCAGCAAGCTCGGCCCGATGGCGCGCGAGATCGAGGGCCTGCAATTCGGCTCGATCGAATGCGCGATCATTCCGCCGGAGTTCTTTGTCGGCGTCGATGAGCGCTTCGAAGTGCTGGCGACGCCCGGGCTGGTCGATTCGCTGCCGCACGGCCAGCGCCTGGTGGCGCAGCCCGACGTTCTCAAATTGATGCTCGGGCTTGGCGCCGACAAGGGACTGCACGGCGTCGGCCTCTACATGGCGCTGCCGTCATCGCTGGTCTCGCGAACGCCGATCCGCCGGCTCGGCGACGTCAAGGGCAAGAAGATCCGGGTGTTCGCCTCGAAATTCCAGACCGACGCGTTCCAGCGGCTTGGCGCGACGCCGGTGGCGATGTCGCTCGGCGACGTGTTGCCGGCGGTGCAGCAGGGCACCATCGACGGAGCGATTTCCGGCATCACGGTGTTCAATGCCATGCACTTTCAGGACGCCGTGAAATACGTCACCCAGATCGATCAGCCCGGCATCTTCCTCGTCATCGAAGTCAGCAAGAAATGGTTCGAGGCGCTGCCCAAGGAGCTGCAGGAGATCGTCGAGCGCGACGCGGCCGCGGCCTCGATTGCCGTCAATCCGCGCGCCGCGGCGCTGTACGAGAATGCGAAGAAGGCCTGGGTGGCGAGCGGCGGCGAGCTGATCGAATTTCCGGCCGACGAGCAGGCGGCGATGATCAAGACGCTGGAGAGCGTCGGCGACGACGTTGCGAAAGCGAAACCGCAGTTGTACGAGGCGTACAAGCTCGTGACCGCCGCCGCGCAGCGTACGCGCTGAAGCGGCAACAGCGGCGGCGCGTCACACCGCAGTTGCGGACCGAGAAGCCTTGTCCGCCGTGCAGCGATCCTCTAACGTCGATGGCGGACGCCGACGGTGGGGGCCCGAGCTTCGGGCGCGGCAGTCCGTCACAAAGAAAAAGATCCGCCGCCGACGCAATATCAATGCCATCCCGACGTTGGTGCGGGGAAACAGCCCGGCGGCATTGCGTTGCGTATGTCCGCGTTCGGCGGGATCGGAGGGAGTAGAACATGCACCCTGGAATCTTTGCAATTTTTGCGCGTGCCGTTGCCGTCCTGGCGTTGCTGGCGCTGCCGTTGAGCGCCGCGCGCGCCGACGACAAAACTTACGTCATGAAAGTCACGCTGCCGACCATCAACGACGCCCCGCATCAGGCCGCCAAGGATTTTGCCGCGATGGTCGAGAAGGATTCCGGCGGCCGCATCAAGGCCGAAGTCTATCCGGCCAGCCAGCTCGGCTCGATTCCGCGCATGATCGAAGGCACCCAGTTCGGCGCCATCCAGGTCGCGGAAATCCCGCCGGAATTCTTCGTCGGCGTCGACGAGCGCTTCGAGGTGATGGCGGCGCCGGGGCTGGTCGATTCGATCGCGCACGCTCAGCGCGTCGCTGCCGATCCTGCGGTGCGCAAGCTGATGCTGGCGCTCGGCGCCAACAAGGGCCTGCACGGCGTCGGCCTGTTCATGGCGCAGCCGTCCTGCGTGATCTCGAAGACGCCGATCCGCCGTCTCGCCGACTTCAAGGGCAAGAAGATCCGGGTATTCGCCTCGCAGTTCCAGACCGAAGCCTTCAACCGGCTCGGCGCCACGCCGGTAGCAATGACCTTGGGCGACGTGCTGCCGGCGCTGCAGCAAGGCGCCATCGACGGCGCTATTGCCGGCATCGGCCCGTTCGTGCACCTGCACTTCAACGATGCGGCCAAATACGTCACCGAGACCAACCAGCCGGCCATTTTCCTCGTCTTCGAGGTCAGCCAGAAATGGTACGACACGCTGCCCAAGGATTTGCAGGAGATCGTCGATCGCGACGGGCTTGCCGTGTCGAAGTCGATCGAGCCGGTGGCCCTGAAAATGTATCAGGAGCAGCGCAAGGCCTGGACCGACGCCGGCGGCGAGTTGATCGGCCTGCCGCGCGAGGAGCAGGCGGAGATGATGCATGCGTTCGCCAGCGTCGGTGACGACGTCGCCAAGGCGAAGCCGGCGGTCCGCGAGGCTTACGAAGTGGTCGCCGACGCGGCGAAGCGGCTGCGGCAGCCGGCGAGCCAGTGATTAGGACGGCGCGTGCCGACATGAGGTTGCGGCGAGTAAGCGGGCAGGGTCGGCGGTGATGGACGCACTGGTCAAAGGCGTGCGTTGGCTCCTTGCCGTCACCCGGGCGCTCGCGGCAATTTTCCTCCTTGGCAGCGTCGCGATCAATTTCGCCAACATCGTCGGCCGTTATTTCTTCAGCGTCTCGATCCCGTGGGCGGAAGAGATCATGCTCTTCCTCATGGTCGGCTGCGTCTTCACCGGCTGCTGCGCGGTGGCCTGGGAAGGCCGGCAAATCCGCATGGACGTCGTCGTCAGCATGATGCCGGCCAAGGTGCGGGAGCTGCTCGGCCTGTTGTCGGAGCTCACCCTGATCGCGACCGCCGCGGCGGTGACCAAGTTCGCCTGGCCGGTCATCGTCCAGCTCGCTGCCTTCGACGAGCGCAGCCAGGCGGCGAATTTTCCGCTGGTCATTCCGCAGGCCATGGTGCCGATCGGCTATACGCTGATGGCGCTCTTGGTGGCGATCAGGCTGTTGCGACGCGCGACCGGCTCCGATGGCGGCAGCGCCGGCGCGGCGCATCACTGAGGCGGACGCGATGGCGTATTTCGTCTATTTCGGCCTGCCGGTCATCCTGCTGATCATCGGCTTTCCGATCTTTCTCATTCTGCTGGTCACCGCCATCGTCGCGGTTCTCACCGTCGC
>JASHQO010000496.1 GCA_030039105.1 Xanthobacteraceae bacterium | reverse complement strand
GGCAGCCGTAGCTTCTGCCCGAGCAGCTCGATCGAGGGGTCAACCTTGCTGACGTCGCGCAGCACGCGCGGCCGAAACGCCACCGAATCGAGCGCCATGCGGTTCCTGCGCAGCGTCGTCTCGGTCTCGACGCCGCCGACGATGTAGTCCCAGGCGTTCTGATTGAGGTTCTGCCGCGCCTTGGCGACGATCTCGTACAGATTGAGGAATTCATTGCGCTCCGAGGCGGCCTTGAGGAGTGCGGCTTCGTCCAATTTCTGAGTTGTCATCGTGGGATACGCGTTGCTGGTTGCGGGGGTCGGTGGGCTGCGACTTTAGCCCGTGACGACGCGGGCGCCAATGTCCCGAAACCATCAGGCCCCGGAGACGATCCGGGGAAGTGGCGGTCCCGAGAGGACTCGAACCTCTGACCTTCGGTTTAGGAAACCGCTGCTCTATCCGGCTGAGCTACGGGACCATGCGCGACGTTTATCCCCCTATTGCGGAGACCGGCGCCTGCACCTCCCTATAGCACGGGATCGTGCAGCCGCGCCGTAGTACCGCCGTATTGCGGCCTTTGCATTGCCGGCGATGGTGGGACGGCGTCGTGGGGACCTTTTGGCCGCTGCGCTGGCGGCCAATCTTGCAATCATGTGGGGATGCTCCAGCGCCGCGGCGCAGGAGCAGCAGACACTTGTGCGCCCATGCGGCGGCGATGCGGTCGCGCAGGGGACGGCGCGCCGCGTGATCGACGGCCGCACATTCACGCTCGAGGACGGCCGCGAGGTTCGCCTCGCCGCCATCGAGGTGCCGCCGCTCGATAGCGCAGCGCCGGGCGGCGCCGCAGCCAGGGCCGCGCTCGACGCCCTCGTCGGCGGCGATGCCGTGGTGTTGCGGCAGGCCGACATTGCGACCGACCGCTACGGCCGCCTGGTTGCCTACGTGTCCGCCGTGCGCGACGGCGACGAGTTGTTCGCGCAAGGCGAAATGATTGCCGCCGGCTTGGCCCGCGTCGGCGATCGTGTCGGCAGCCGCGCCTGCGCGGTGGAGCTTCTCAAACGCGAGGCCGCAGCCCGCCACGCCAAGCTTGGACTATGGGCCGATCCGTACTATGAGGTGCTCAACGCCGAGACCCCTGCGGATGTGCTGGCGCGGCAAGGCCGATTTGCGCTGGTCGAAGGCAAGGTGGTTTCCGTGCGCGAAAGCGGGGCCACGATCTACGTGAATTTCGGGCGGCGATGGTCCGAGGATTTCAGCGTTACGGTCCTGAAACGAAATGAGCGCAACTTTGCGGCGGCGGGGCTCGATTTGCAGGGGCTCGCCGGCCGGCTGATTCGGGTTCGCGGCTATATCGAGCCCCGCGGCGCACGCGGCAGCCCCTCGATCGAAGCCCTATATCCGGAGCAGATCGAGACGGCCGATTAGGTAATGCGACGGTGAGACGAGGACGTTGTTCGACGGCAAGGCTGCGGCATGCCGGCGCCGCCATCGCGGCGCTGCTGCTGGCGGCGTGCACGATGACGCCGGCGCCGATGCAGCCGCAGGCCGCAGCCACCACGCCGGCCGCCAAGCCGGCGGACGACGCGCTGTCTCCCGCGGCCCAGCGCGAGCACCAGCGCATCCTCGCCGCCTATGGTGGCGTCTACAACGATCCGCGGCTGCAGGTCATGATCGAGCAGACCGTCGAGCGCCTGGTCGCGGCGTCGGAAAAGCCCGACCTGCACTACAAGGTGACGATGCTCAACTCGCAATCGATCAACGCGTTTGCGCTGCCGACCGGCCAGCTCTATGTGACGCGCGGTTTGATCGCGCTGGCCAACGACGAATCCGAGCTCGCCTCCGTGCTTGCGCACGAGATGGGTCACGTCATCGCCCACCATGCCGAGATCCGCGAAGAGCAGGCGCGCAATGCCGAGCTCGCCAACCGCGTCGTCACCGATTTGATCTCCGATCCCCAGGCCGGCGCGCTGGCGCTCGCCAAATCGAAGCTGGCGCTGGCGAGCTTCTCGCAGTCCCAGGAACTCGAGGCCGACGCCATCGGCGTCGGCATCGCGGCCCGCGCCGGCTACGATCCCTACGGCGCGGTGCGCTTCCTCACCTCGATGGAGCACAATTCCGACCTCAAGGCACAGCAATCGGGCCCGATCAATCCGGCCGCCGCCGACTTTCTGTCGTCACATCCGGCGACGCCGCAGCGCATCACCAACGCGTTGTCCAATGCGCGCCAATACCGCGCGCCGGCCGCCGACTCGCCCGATGATCTGGCCAAGGCCAAGGCGACCTATCTGGGCGACATCGACGGCATCGTATTCGGCGAAGATCCGAGCGAGGGTTTTGTGCGCGGCCGGCGCTTCCTGCATCCGAAGCTCGGCTTCACCTTTACCGCGCCGGAGGGTTTTACGCTCGACAATACCGCGCAGGCGGTGCTTGGCGTCAAGCGCGGCGGCGCCATGGCGCTGCGGCTCGACGTCGTGCGGGTGCCAGCCGAGCAGACGCTCGCCGCCTACCTGACCTCCGGCTGGATCGAGAATATCGACCCGGCCACGGTCGACGACATCGTCATCAACGGCTTCCCTGGCGCCACTGCGGCCGCCAAGGGCGATCAGTGGGAGTTCCGCCTTTACGCCATCCGTTTCGGTAGCGACGTCTATCGTTTCATCTTCGCCACCAAGCACCGCACGCCGGAGACCGATCGCATCTTCCGTGAATCGATAGGCACGTTCCGCCGCATGAGTCTCGCGGAAATAGAGCAAGCAAAGCCGCTACACCTCATGGTCGTAACCGTGGCCCCCGGCGACACGGTGGAGAAGCTGGCAAGCCGCATGGCAGTGACCGACCGCGCGGTCGAGCGCTTCCGCGTGCTTAACGGTCTTGGTCCCGCCGACAGGCTCAAGCCCGGCAGCGAAGTTAAGATCGTCGTCGAATAATGCCGCGTGCCACCTGTTCGGCGCGCGCCGCCCCTGCTATCCTTGCAGCTAACAATAGGCCGAACGGGCCTCGAGGGTTGTTGGGGGAGTTCTTATGCGGATCGTGAAGGGGACTTTACCCTTCGTCGTGACACTTGTGATCGTCGCTCTGGTCACGGCCGTGTTGTTTTATTGCAAGCTTGTGGGAATCGGCCCGCACCATCCGATCTTCTTCTATCTGCTGCCGATCGCGTTGGTCGCGCTGCTCTACGGCAGCGTGCCGGCGACGCTGTTCGCCATCCTTGCAGCGCTGAGCGGCGCTTA
Source organism: Xanthobacteraceae bacterium (assembly GCA_030039105.1). Taxonomy (GTDB): domain Bacteria; phylum Pseudomonadota; class Alphaproteobacteria; order Rhizobiales; family Xanthobacteraceae; genus BOG-931. The sequence goes on along the minus strand of JASHQO010000496.1, from coordinate 20,710 downwards.
TTTCCTCTACGATCCGGTCTACAGCTTTCAGATCGCCAATCGGCTCGAAGTCGGCGATCTGATCTGCTTCTCGGTGCTGGCGCTAATGGCAGTGAAGTGTGCGTTCGAACTGTTGCGGCCGGCCGCAAAAATTTCCACGGCCCGCGCTCGCTACGGACGGCCGTAAGGGCTTAGAACTGATTGGCGAGTTGATCCAAGCCCATGACGTGGGCGATGTTGCGCACTTCGTCCTTTTGCTCGGAATTGAAGCTCATGATCAGCGGAATGGCCGCGGATTTGAGATCTTGCACGTCGGTGCTGCTGGGATCGGCGGACGCGAGCTGCGTGGTCGCCGGGGTACCGTGCCGGCGCGCCTCGCGCGCACGCGAATAGGCGAGATTACGCAGCGCGGCTTCGACCGCGGGCCACATCTCTTCCTGGTCCGGCGTCAGATGCAGGCGCTCCTTGATGCTGGCGATCTGCGCGTCATTGAGGACAAAGCCCGGCCGCTCGTTGACGACGCGGCGCACCACTGCCGCCGCGACCGCGATCTTGGACGGCCGCGCCGCGGGCTGCGGCGCAGGCACGGTATCTTCCGCGGAGGCCAACTCGACCTTGGCTTGCGGTGCAGGCGTCATGGAAGCCTGTTGAACGGGTGCAGATGCCGACGCGACCTGCTGACTAGAAGCCTGCGGCACCATTGGCTGCGGGCTCAACAGCGCGAATTGGGCGTTGCCCAGGGTCGTGGTCGCGGCAGCGACCGTGGCGGCGTCGTCGACATCCTGCATGAAGCGAAGTGCGACGGTTTGCGATGCCGAAAGCTGGCTACCGTGCGGGACCGGCCCGTTCCAGCCGCCAATCACGTATCCGGCAAGCCCCGCAACGACGATTGAAAGAACCCGACCCCGCTTGAACGCCTTATTTCGCCGCATACCCGGCGCCCCCATTCTCCCCCGCACGTCACCTTGGCTTATGTCCTTTCAAATGAAGATTAATTTATGGCTAAGACAGGGCATGATGCGGGAATGTGGCCGATGCGGGAAATCCTGTGAAATAGGGCCAAAAGGCCCTTCAAACGCCAAAAGCCCGGCACTGCTGCCAGGCTTTCGCGAATTTCAAACCGCCTGAAGGATTTAGGCCGCCTCTTCCTCGACCACCGCCTCTTCGTCGGTCTCGGGCTTGGGACCGCGCCGCGGACCCTTGGCCAGCGCCGCCTCGATCTCCTTGATCGCCTCGGTCTCGGTGATGCGCTGCACCACAGACACCTCGCGCGACAACCGGTCCAACGCCGCCTCATAGAGCTGACGCTCCGAGTATGACTGCTCCGGCTGGGTTTCCGACCGGTAGAGATCGCGGACGACCTCGGCGATGGCGACGATATCGCCAGAGTTGATCTTGGCCTCGTATTCCTGGGCCCGACGCGACCACATGGTCCGCTTGATGCGGGCGCGGCCCTTGAGCGTCTCGAGCGCCCGCTTGACCATCGGCGTTTCGGCTAGCTTGCGCATGCCGACGGAAGCGACCTTCGACGTCGGCACCCGCAAGGTCATCTTGTCCTTGACGAAGTTGATCACGAACAGTTCGAGCCGCGCGCCGGCAACTTCCTGCTCCTCGATGGCCACGATCTGGCCGACGCCGTGAGCGGGATAAACGATGAATTCGTTCGTCTTGAAGCCTTGTCGTTGGGTAGTCTTCTTCGTGTTCATTCCCAAAGCTGCTCCTTCCGCCTCAGGCTTCTGCCGATGAGACGGCTTCGCCACACGAACCCGGCTGCGGGGGACGCTCCGCGTGGACTGTGATGCCCTCCGACTGACGCGGGAGGACGTTTTTCTGGTCTTCCGGCTCATGCCGGCCGCACTTTTCTTCGACCGATGACGAGTTTTCTCTGCCACTGCTCTCGCGTGGATCTCACGCCTCTTCTGACGATTCCTCGAAAACGCCCGCCGGAAAAATAAGCTCCCGGCTTAAGGGGAGCGGCATATCGGGGGTGTTCTTCATTATGTGGCGTCTATATAACACATTTTCGGCTAAAATCAAAGCCTTAACGCGTTGCGAAAGCGTCGCAGCGGGGAATGCTTAGTGCTGGTTAACGCCCGCGATTCCGAGCGTTTTCAGTCGCCGGAACCAGGTTTCGGCGAAAAGTGCTCCTCGAATTTGTTGGGCTTGCCTTCCCATGCCTTGGCATCCGCCGGTGGTTCCTTCTTGGCCGTGATATTCGGCCAGGCCTTGGCGTATTCGGCGTTGATGCTCAGCCACTTTTCCACGCCCGGTTCGGTGTCCGGCTTGATCGCGTCGACCGGGCATTCCGGCTCGCAAACACCGCAATCGATGCACTCGTCAGGGTGGATGACGAGCATGTTTTCACCCTCGTAGAAGCAATCCACGGGGCAGACCTCGACGCAATCCATGTATTTGCATTTGATGCAATTGTCGTTGACGATATAGGTCATATGCACACTCTGAGGGGACTTTTCGCGAGCCTTGCTCCTATCGCATGGGTCCCGCCCACGCAAGTTTGAGGCCGACCGGCCTTTTCAGGTCAAATCCTCATATAGCGAGGCGGTGCTGCCAGCGGGACCCCTGCGCTCGACAAAGCCGGTCACTTTGAGCACCCGCACGGCGCGATCGAGGGCGACCGTGACGATGTCGCCGGTCCGCACTTGGCGACTTGCCGCGGCGACCCTCGTGCCATTGACCCGGACATAGCCGGAGCCCGCCAATTCCACCGCCGCCCCGCGGGTCCGCACCAGCCGGGCATGCCACAGCCAACGGTCGATGCGTTGGCGGTCAAGCTTCACGTCAGCGCCGCTCCTTGGCTTCCGCCTCGAGCTGCGCCTTCAATGCAGCGAGCTTGGCAAACGGCGAATTGGGATCGGGCGCTTTTTCGCGATCGCGCCGCTCATAGCGCTGTGAACGCGGCGGCCGCTCGCGGTCGCGCTGCGGACGATCGAGCCGCTGGTCGGGCTTTTGCCGGCGGCGGTGGCGATGATGCCGTTCCTCTTTCGCTGGCGCCGTCGATCCGCCCTCGCCGCTTGGTGCGCCACCGGCCTCAGCCGCCACAGCCGCGTCTTGCGGCGGTGCGCCTTGCTCTGGCGTGCGCGCATCGCGGCCGCCTTCGCGACGCTTGAAGCGCGGCCGGCGGCGGCCTTCGGGTCGCCCTCCGACCCGCCCCGGCCGCCATACTTCGATGAACTCGGGTTCCACCGGTTTTCCCGGCGCGGCTTCTGCGGTCGGCACTGCCGCAACAGCCACGGCATCGGACGCGGTCTCGACTTGCGGGCTGGCGGTCACCAATTCGGCCGCGGGCTGCAACGCGGCCTCGACTGGCTCCTGGAAGGCGTCGTGACTGACCTCCGGCATCGGGTCAGTCGGCACGGGCTCAATAATCTCCGCAGTGGACGTCACCGGAGCTTCTTCGGCGCTCGAGGTTGCGTCGGCTTCGACGACGGAAGACACGGCGCCTCCGGTCGGCGCATCCGCTACCGGCGCTGCGGAGACGGGCTCGGCCGGCTTCGGTCGCCGCTCCATGCGATAGCCGAGCGAGCGCAGCACCGAGGCGAAATCTTCGCCCGAGGCTCCGATCAGCGACGTCATGCCGTTGAACACCGTGAACCCGCCGCCGACGAATGCGCCCTGCGGCTTCGGTCCCGGCGCCCCTTCGCGCCACGACAGCGCCGGGCGGATCAGATCGGCCAGGCGCTCCAGAATATCGACGCGGACGGCGCGCTCGCCGCACACCCGATAGCCGGCCATGCCGTAGAGCGTCGCGTCGATCTCGCGATTGACCGGGATCGAGGTACGGCCGCTTCCGGCAAGATGCAGCAGATCGTCGAGGCCTTTGCCCTGCGATCCCTCATGCGCCAGCGCCCACAATTGGGCCGCTAGCGCGCGTGGGCCGGGCTTGAGCAGCGCCGGAGTGTAGATGTGATAGGCGCCGAAGCGCACGCCGTATTTGCGCAACGACGCCCGCGCCGGCTGCTCCAGTCCTTTGACTTCCTCGGCCACCTTCTGCCGATCGAGCACGCCGAGCGCCTCGACCAACTGAAAAGCGACGCCGCGGGCGATGCCGGTGACATCTTCAGCCGCCGACAGCACGAATAGCGGGCCGAGCAGCTTTTCCAGGTGCGATTTGACGAAGGCACCGAGCCGAGCTTCGACCGCATCGCGCGGCGCACCGGTTAGCTGCTCGTCGGCGACGACGCGCACGCGCGGCTTGAGCACCTCATCGCCGCCGATCAGCTTGCCGACAGCGGCGCCGGTCCAGCGGATGGTGCCATCGCTCGCCAGCGCGAATTGCTCTTCGGTCGCCTCGGCCAGCCGCGTGGCGCGTGCGCCGATCTCGCCGGCGAGCGCCTTCTGCGCCGCGTTCTGCAGCGCCTTGGCTTCCGAGCCGCCGGACGACGGGTCGGCGACGAAGACGAAGCCATCGAGCCGGCCGATGGTATGGCCTTCGACGATGACGTCGCCGGTCTTGTCGATCTGCGGCTCGAGCGTCGCGTTTTCACGCAAGCGCCGCATCAGCACGCTGGTGCGGCGATCGACGAAACGCTCGGTGAGGCGCTCGTGCAGCGCGTCGGACAGCTTGTCCTCGATGCCGCGGGTGACGCCTTGCCAATGCTCGGGATCGGCCAGCCAGTCCGGCCGGTTGGCGACGAAAGTCCAGGTGCGAATATGGGCGATGCGGGTCGACAGCGTGTCGATGTCACCGTCGGTGCGGTCGGCCTGGGAAACCTGCTCGGCGAACCAGTCGGTCGCGATTTTGCCTTCGCGCTGCAGATAGCCGTACAGCGTCATCACGAGCTCGGCGTGATTGGCCGGCGCGATCTTGCGGTAATCGGGGACCTGGCAGACCTCCCAGAGCCGCTCGACATCGGCCGGTGTCGTGGTCCAGGCCCGCACCTCGTCCTCGCGCGAAGCGTGGTCGAGCACCAGAATATCCTCGGCGGTCGGCGCCCGCGCCAGCGCGCTCTCGGTCGGTGCCGTGGCGAGCGTCGCCTGCAGCGCGCCGATCGACGAAAAGTCGAGATCGGAGTTGCGCCACTGCACTATCTTCACCGGTTCGAAGCTGTGGGTCTCGAGCGCTTGCACCAATTCGGTCTCGAACGGCGGGCAGCGCCCGGTAGTGCCGAAGGTGCCGTCGCGGGTGGCGCGGCCGGCGCGGCCGGCGATCTGCGCCAGCTCCGACGGGCTGAGCTTGCGATACTGATAGCCGTCGAACTTGCGATCCGCGGCGAAGGCGATGTGGTCGACGTCGAGATTGAGCCCCATGCCGATGGCGTCGGTCGCCACCATGTAGTCGACTTCGCCGGACTGATATAGCTCGACCTGCGCGTTGCGGGTGCGCGGCGACAGCGCGCCGAGCACAATCGCGGCGCCGCCGCGCTGGCGGCGGATCAATTCGCCGATGGCGTAGACTTCGTCGGCGGAGAACGCGACCACGGCAGAGCGGCGCGGCAGCCGCGTCAGCTTCTTCTCGCCGGCAAAGGTCAGTTGTGATAGCCGCGGCCGGCTGACGATGCTGGCGCCGGGCAAAAGCCGCTCGACGAGCGGCCGCATGGTGGCGGCGCCGAGCACCAGGGTCTCCTCGCGGCCGCGCCGGTTGAGCATGCGGTCGGTGAAGACGTGGCCGCGCTCGAAATCGGCGGCGAGCTGAATCTCGTCGACGGCAAGGAAGGCGACGTCGAGATCGCGCGGCATGGCCTCGACGGTAGCGACCCAAAACCGTGGATTCGGCGGCTTGATCTTCTCCTCGCCGGTGATCAGAGCCACCGCATCGCCGCCGACCCGTTCGACGGCGCGGTTATAGACTTCGCGCGCCAGGAGCCGCAGCGGCAACCCAATCAGGCCCGAGGAGTGGGCCAGCATCCGCTCGATGCCGAGATGGGTCTTGCCGGTATTGGTGGGTCCGAGAACGGCGGTGACGCCTGCGCCACGGGCGCGCAGGTCACGGTCGGCAGGCGGCGAGAAGGAAATCGGCATCAACAGTCCGGCATTTCGTCCCCATTGTCCCTCCGCGCGAGCGAAAAAGGTAGGTGGGGAATTGCTTTGTGTATCACAACGCGACGCTGGAAAGGCCTGTGCTTAACGTGTGGAACGAGTCTGGAACGAATAGCGGCCGAATCAGCGACTCGCGGGCTGTTCGAGTTCGTTCACCGCGATATATGGAGCGGCCGCCCGCGCTGCCTACCAGATCGGGTGTTTTGCGCAGTCTTGAACCATCGCATTGACACCCGGGGCGTTAATGCGCCGGCGGATCACGATTCCGCGGTGAGTCAAGATCAAGCCTCCTGTGGATAGCGGGGACGCCAGCGCCACAGGCCGATGCCCATGCCGGGCCCGCGGCGGTCTTTTCGAGCCGAGTGTGCAACAGCCGTGTGGCGCCCGCGCGACGACCGCAATAACCGCGTATGATTACTGCGTCTTGGCGACGCTGGGGTGCCCAGCCTGCGCGATGGAGACGAATTGCGTTGCCTGCAGCACACCGAGCCCAAGCGGCGTCGGTAGCGAGAAGCGGAACGGCACTAGCACGCGGGTTCCGGTGATCGGCGCCAGCCAGACTTCGGCGTCGCGCAACTGAACCAGGTATTTGATCACCGCCCGGCTCGGAATGTAGCCCGAGATCGGCTCGAAGTAGACCGCGCAGACCGCCACCGGACCCTGGTAGCCGCGCTCGGCCTTCACCATCTCGATGCGCTTGAATTCGCTGCGCAGGTCGTAGCGCACGCGGCCGTCGAACACGGCGACCTTGCGGCCGCACGCCTGCGGCGACACCGGGTCGCCGGTACCGCCGACATGATCGAGCGTCGAGCTCATCGGATCGACCACGTTGCGGCGGTCGGCATCGGTCACCGGAATGCGCTCGGGATGCGGGATCAAGGGTGGCTCGGCGGCGTAATCTTTGACGTTGCCGCCCGCCATCACAATGCGCACGTCGTCGATCTTGCGATCCCAATCGATCGTGGCGACGTAGCTGGTCGGCATCGCCTGGTCGCCGTTGAAGCTGCCCTGGGTGGCGCCGGTGCCGTGCGCGCCGGTGAAGACACGAAGCAGCCCGGTCGTCGAGCCGCTGGCGGCGGCGCTGTACTGCTCGTCGGCGATCTCGATGACCCAACTGCCGCGACCGATCGGCAGGCCGGCGAGGGTGGCGGCATATTCGGCGTTCAAGCGGGTTTGCGCCGCCGCGCCGTGGCGGGCGTCGATCACGAGTGCCGCCATGACGCAAACCGCCGCGGTGAGGGCGGCGGAAGCGAGATCGAACCGGTGCGGCAGCAGGAACACTGGCGGTGCTTTCCCCGAAAAGCCGCCGGATCGGCGGGGTTTCAGCCTGAAAGTCCAGCCCATGTCTCGTTGCCGAATACGACCTTTGTGTGGTTTGGCGCCGATAAGCCTGCGCGTGACAGACGCTTGACGCTGCCCGGCCCCCTGACTATAGGTCCGCGCCAATCCCCTTATTTTCGTCGTGTGGCGGCGCCCGACGCACGGCTTAATTCAGGAACGACAGTCATGGCATGGCGTTGCGAGCTGACCGGAAAGACCCGCCAGATCGGCCACCGGGTCAGCCACTCCAACATTAAGACCAAGCGGCGGTTTCGGCCAAATCTGCTCAATGTCACGCTGATATCCGAGGCGCTCAACCGCCGGGTGCGGCTGCGGGTGTCCGCCAATGCGCTGAAGACCGTCGATCATCGCGGCGGCTTCGATGCCTTCCTGCTGGCAGCGAAGGACGCCGAACTGTCGCCGCGGGTGCTCGACCTCAAGCGCGAGGTTTTGAAGAAGCGCAAGGCAACGGCGTAAGCTGCACGCCTTGTTGTTACCAGTCGACCCTTGAGGCCGCGCTCCGCGCGGGCCTTGTGCATTTTACGGCCCTGGCGGCGCGGCACCCGGCGCAATATGCTCAAAGCCAACCGATGCCCAGGGAGATGCCCATGTCCGTGCAAGTTGCCGCGCCAGCCCGCAAAGTCGTCCATGCCGACATCAAGCCGGAGAACCCGCCGCAGCGCGCCGCCCACTACGTCGATGCGCCGAACATGCCGTGGGAGAAAACCAAATTCCCCGGCATCGAGATCAAGGTGCTCTACACCGACAACAACGGCGTCACCACTGCGCTGTTCAAGCTGCAACCCGGCGCCATCGTGCCGCTGCACGAGCACACCGCGCTCGAACAGACTTACGTGATCGAGGGCTCGCTCGAAGACCACGAGGGCAAGTGCGGACCGGGTCAGTTCGTCTGGCGGCCGGCCGGCAATCAGCATGAGGCGGTGGCGCCCAACGGTGCGGTGCTGCTCGGCTTCTTCTTGAAGCCGAACCGCTTCGCCTTCGGCGAGAGGTTCTTCACCGAGCCCGGCGAGCGATAATCGCCGCAATGCCCGCGGCCGATCCGCGGGGCACCGAGCTTGCGGCGGCCGGCGCGGTTCGCCTGGCGCTGTTCCTGCCGCAGTACGCGGAAGACGGCGCTGCCGTTCGCGGCGCCGGCACCGGATTCATCGCCGTCGAAATCACTCGCCAACTCGCTGAGCGCCTCGGCGTTGCAACACGGATCGTCAAATATCCGTCGCCGAAGGCGGCGATTGGCGGTTTGCAAGGCGGCGAATGCGATGTGATCTTTCTCGGTATCGAGCCGTCGCGCGTCGCGGTGGTGGATTTCACGGAACCGTTGTTCCAGTTCGACTATTCACTCCTGGTGCCGGCCGGCTCGACCATCGCGGCCATCGGAGACGCCGACCGGCCGGGATGCCGCATCGGCCTTGTCGACAGCCATGCCTCGGCGTTGGCGCTGCGCCGCATTGTCCGGCAGTGTGACCTCGTTGGCGTCGAGTTGCCGGAGGACGCCTTCGCGCTGCTCAAAGCCGGCAGAGTCGATGCGCTCGCATTTCCGCGCGATCAGCTTCTCGATTTTGCCGAGCGGCTGCCCGGCGCGCGCGTGCTGCCCGCGGGCTACGGCGTCAACCGCGTCGGCATGGCGGTGGTGCAAGGTCGCGTCGCATTGCTGGCGTACCTGAACGAATTCGTCGCCGAGGCCAAAGCATCGGGCCTGCTGCAACGGATCATCGAGCGCGGCCAGTTGCGCGGCTTCGGCGTCGCTGCGTGAACGCAGTTTATTGCGTCGAGATGGTCTGCAACACCGGCAACCAGGTTTCCTGCTGCTTGGCGACGAACGCGCCGGTCTCGTCCGGCGTCATCGGATGCGTGTAGCTGCCGGTGGCGGACAGCTTCTTCTTCACCTCCGGATCGGCGACGACCTTGGCAATGTCCGCGCTCACCTTGTTGACGATCGGCGCCGGCGTGCCGACCGGGGCGGCGACGATCAGCCAGCCTGCCGCGGAAAAACCCGGAATGGTTTCGGCCACGGTCGGCAGGTCGGGAAACTCCGGCAGCCGCTGTGGCGAGGCCACCGCGATCAACTTGACCTGCCCGGCGTTCACCGCGCCGATGATGCCCGGATAGCCCTCGATCATCATGGTGACGCGACCGCCGGCGACATCGGCCAATGCCGCCGACGGGCCGCCGGTGTAAGGCACCGGGATGAACTTGATGCCGGCCTTCTGCTGCAACAGCAGCCCGGTCAGATGCGTCATGCGGCCGACGCCCGAAACCGCGATCGACAGCGTACCCGGCGCCTTCTTGGCGCGGTCGATCAACTCGGGCAGCGTCGCGATGCCGGTCTTGGGATCGACCGAAAGAAACATCGGCTGCTCGGCGATGAAGCCTACCGGCAGGAAATCGCGCGGCAGCTTCACCGGCAGGTTCGGCGCCACCGTCGGTAGCGCTACGAAAGTGGAGAGCGCCGGCGAATAGAGCGTATAGCCATCGTTGGGCGCCTCGCTCGCCGCGTGCGCGGCGATGCTGCCGTTGGCGCCAGGATGATTGACCACCACGGCCTGCTGGCCCCACATCTTGCTCAAACCGTCGGCGATGATGCGCATGGCGACGTCCGGGCTGGCGCCGGCACCCGCGTCGGAAATAATCATCACCGCTTTGTCGGGATAGTCGGCGGCGTGAGCCGAAGTCAGCGCCAATGCCGCGAGGCAGAAGACGGCCATACCCAACCGGCATCCGCTCATGTGTGCTCCTCCAAGATGATGGTGGCTCTTGCTGTTTGCCGAGCCACGCGCCGGGCGAGCCTAACCGAGATCGCTCAGTCCGACTATGCGTGCAACCGCCGCGGCGGGCGGTCGGGTCGCGTCCGAACTTCGGGCGGGCGCTCCTCGAACAGCTCGGCGAGCTTCTCGGTCATGACGCCGCCGAGCTCCTCGGCATCGACGATGGTGACGGCGCGCCGGTAATAGCGCGTGACGTCATGGCCGATGCCGATGGCGATCAACTCCACCGGCGAACGAGTCTCGATGTCTTCGATCACCCAACGCAGGTGACGCTCCAGATAGTTTCCCGGGTTGACCGACAACGTCGAGTCGTCGACCGGCGCGCCGTCGGAGATCATCATCAGGATCTTGCGGGTCTCCGGCCGGCCGAGCAGCCGTTTGTGCGCCCAATCGAGCGCCTCGCCGTCGATGTTTTCCTTGAGCAGGCCCTCACGCATCATCAGCCCGAGATTCTTGCGCGCGCGGCGCCACGGCGCATCGGCTGCCTTGTAGATGATGTGGCGCAGGTCGTTGAGCCGGCCGGGATTGGCCGGCTTGCCGTTGGCGAGCCAGGCTTCGCGCGATTGGCCGCCCTTCCACGCACGGGTGGTGAAGCCCAGAATCTCGACCTTGACGCCGCAGCGCTCCAGCGTGCGGGCCAGAATGTCGGCGCAGGTGGCCGCGACCGTAATCGGACGGCCGCGCATCGAGCCGGAATTGTCGAGCAGCAACGTCACCACCGTGTCGCGGAAGTCGGTGTCCTTCTCGCGCTTGAACGACAACGGATGCATCGGATCGACGATCACGCGCGGCAGCCGCGCCGGATCGAGCAGGCCTTCTTCGAGATCGAATTCCCAGGCGCGGTTCTGCTGCGCCAGCAAGAGCCGCTGCAGCCGGTTGGCGAGCCGCGCCACCACGCCCTGCAAGTGAGAGAGCTGCTTGTCGAGATAGCCGCGCAGGCGTTCGAGCTCTTCCGGCTCGCACAGATCTTCAGCGCCCACCACCTCGTCGAACTTGCTCAGATAAGGCTTGTAATCCGGGCCGCGCGGCTCGTTACGCTGATTGCGCGGCCGCCACGGCTCGGCGGCGGTCTCGGAATCGCCCATCTCCGCATCGTCGGCCATCTCGGCGGCCGGCGCATCGACCGCTTCGGAGCTGGAATCGGGCAGCTCCTCGGCCGACGCTTCCGCCTCGGCGCTCATCCGCTCGGAGTCGGCGGAATCGGAGGCGTCGCCGTCCTGGCCCTGCTCGTCCTTCTGATTTTCCTGATCGCCCTCCTCGCCTTCCTCATCGTCGGACTCGCTCGAGCGATCCTCGCCCATGTCGAGGCAATCGAGCAGATCGTGGATGACGTCGCCGAACTTGCGCTGATCGGTGAGCACGCGCTCGAGCCGGTCGAGATCGCGGCCGGCGCGCTCCTCGATCAGCGGCCGCCACAGATCGACGAGCTTGCGTGCGGTCAGCGGCGGCGCTTCGCCGGTGAGCCGCTCGCGCACCAGCATGGCGAGTGCATCTTCGATTGGTGCATCGGCGCGATCGGTGATCTCGTCGAATTTACCGCGATGGAACCGGTCGTCGAGCATGGCGGCGAGGTTTTTCGCGACACCGCCCATGCGGCGCGAACCGATGGCCTCGACGCGGGCCTGCTCGACCGCCTCGAACACCGCGCGGGCCTGCTGACCGCCGGGCGCCAGCTTGCGATGCACCGCCGGATCATGACAGGCGAGCCGCAGCGCGATCGAATCGGCGTGGCCGCGCACGATCGCGGCCTCGCGCTCGTTGAGCCGCCGCGGCGGCTCCGGCAGCCGCGCCTTGCCACCAACCAGGCCGGGGCGCTCGGCGGCGAACGACACGTCGAGATCGCCCTTGCCGGAGATCGCCTTGAGGCAGACGCCGACGGCGCGCTTGAACGGCTCGGTCGGCGCTTCCTTGGCGGGTGTCTTCGGCTTGATATTCGACGGCACGGTCTCGCCCGGTTAGCTGAGCGCGACGTTGACCGCCGATTCCGGCAGCTCCTGGCCGAAGCAGCGCTGATAGAACTCAGCCACCAGCGGACGCTCCAGCTCGTCGCATTTGTTGACGAAGGTAAGCCGGAAGGCGAAGCCGATTTCGCCGAAAATCTCAGCGTTCTCCGCCCAGGTGATGACCGTGCGCGGACTCATGACGGTGGAGATATCGCCGTTCATGAAGGCGTTGCGCGTGAGGTCGGCCACCCGCACCATCTTGGAGACGATGTCGCGGCCCTCGGCGGTGCGATAGTGCTTCGCCTTGGCGAGCACGATGTCGACCTCGTTGTCGTGCGGCAGATAATTGAGCGTGGTGACGATCGACCAGCGGTCCATCTGGCCCTGGTTGATCTGCTGGGTGCCGTGATAGAGGCCGGAGGTATCGCCGAGTCCCACCGTGTTGGCGGTGGCGAACAGGCGGAACGCCGGGTGCGGTTTGATCACCTTATTCTGGTCGAGCAGCGTCAGACGGCCCGAGGATTCCAGCACGCGCTGGATCACAAACATCACGTCGGGGCGGCCGGCGTCGTATTCGTCGAAGCACAGCGCGACATTGTTCTGCAGCGCCCACGGCAGAATGCCGTCGCGGAATTCGGTGACCTGCATGCCCTCGCGGATGACGATAGCGTCCTTGCCGATCAGATCGACACGGCTGATGTGGCTGTCGAGATTGACGCGCACGCACGGCCAGTTGAGCCGCGCCGCGACCTGCTCGACATGGGTCGACTTGCCGGTGCCATGATAGCCGGTGACGATGACGCGGCGGTTGCGGGCGAAGCCGGCGAGGATGGCGAGCGTGGTTAGCTTGTCGAAGCGGTAGTCGGCGTCGACGTCGGGCACATACTCATCCGGTTCGGAATAAGCCGGCACTTCCAAATCGCTGTCGATGCCGAACACCTGTCGGACCGAAACCTTCATATCCGGCAAGCCGGATTGCGTATCTGCTGCGAGAGTCATCACTCCTCCGTGGCCTCGGCACCGTCCGAGGCGCGAATCGGCCGTCACCGCCGGTCGGATGTGGCCGTACATGTAGCAGAAAGGCCCAAGGCGATGAAAGCCACTGCCACGGCCTCCTCAACGGTCAGCAGAAGCCGGCGGATTTCAGGTAGTTATAGGCCTGGATGATCTCCCGCAGCCGATCCTCGGAACCGCGGTCGCCGCCGTTGGCGTCGGGATGATGGCGTTTTACCAACATCTTGAACCGGGCTTTGATATCGGTCCGTTTGGCATCCACTTCAAGGCCGAGAACGCCGAAGGCGCGGCGCTGTGCATTGAGAATCTTGCGACCCTCCGACGCCGGCTGCGCATGGCCCGGCCGGGAGCCGTTCTCGCAGAACAGCGAGAACGGATCGTCGGCGCCCCAGTCGGGGGAGCGAAAACCGCTGCGGACGCGGCGCGCGGCGCCACGCTGGCTGCCGATCGAGCCCATCTTCCAGGTCGGCCGATGGCCGGTGATCGCGTCCTTCTGGTATTTGGCGATGGCGTCTTCGCTCATGCCGGCGAAGAAATTGTACGAATTGTTGTATTCGCGCACGTGGTCGAGGCAGAACCGCCAATACTCGTTGGCGCGCAATCGGCCCTTCGGCGCGCGATGCGTCGCCGGCGCCTTGCAGCTCGGCCACTCGCAGGCCGGCAGTTCGGCGCGCAATCTGCGATCCTGGTCGGGCTTGACCCGAATCCGATCAAACAGCGGCGAATTCATTCTCATCATCTTCGATTATGCGGGTGCAGCAGTGTCACCTGCAAGACTTGACACGGCATAAAAGCGCGCGATCCGGTCATTGACCACGGCACCTTCCCATCGCTAAGGCTGGACAACATCCAGCGCGACGACATCATGGCGACGAAAGACATCATCACGGAAAAGCTACGCCAGGCTTTCGTGCCGCAAAGCCTGCGGGTAGAGGATGAGTCCCATCGCCACGCCGGCCATGCCGGGCACCGACCGGGCGGCGAGACCCATTTCCGCCTCTATATCGTGTCGGAAGCCTTCCGCGGGAAGAGCCGCCTGGAGCGCCACCGCCTGATCAACGCCACGCTGGCCGATGAGCTTGCAGGCGGCGTGCACGCGCTCGCTATTCACGCCCAGGCGCCGGGCGAGAGTAGTTAAGCAGTTACGAATTGCGCAATGGCTCGAACAGCGGCGCCTCGACTTGCGCCGCCGTGGCGCTGCCGCCCTCGGCGAGCAAATCCATCAGGTCAAGGCGGCGGGTGAACATCGCGAGCTCGCCGTCGTCGGTGAGCGGCCACTGCGCTTGCGGGCGGTCGCAATAGAGCTCGACGCCGTTGTCGTCCGAATCGCGCAGGTAGAGCGCCTCGCTGACGCCGTGATCGGAGGCGCCGTCGAGCGGGATTTTTGCCTCGATCAGCCGGCGCAACGCGGCGGCGAGCTCGGCGCGGGTCGGATAGAGGATCGCCAAGTGATAGAGGCCGGTGGTGCCGGGAGCCGGCGGCGCGCCGCCGCGACTTTCCCAGGTGTTGAGCCCGATCTGATGATGGTAGCCGCCGGCAGAGACGAACGCCGCCTGCGAGCCGAGCCGCTGCATCAATTCGAAGCCGAGCACGCCGCAATAGAACGCGAGCGCGCGGTCGATGTCGGCGACCTTCAGATGCACATGGCCGATGCGCGCGCCGGGACTGATCGGTGCGGCGGGTGCCGCGATCGGAGCGATCCTGGTTGGCGTCGCCATGGCGCCTCCTTGGCGGCGCTTTAAGTGCGCGAATACGGCCCGTAGCCCGGACGATAGCTCTTGTCGTCGAGGAACTGGCCCATGCCCTTGGCGCGGCCGCCTTCCTTGTCCTGGAAGCGCATCTCCTGGCTCTTGGCTTGCAGGTAATCGGCGGCTTGCTCGTGGGGCACGACCCGCACGTTCTTGACCGCGATCTTGGTCGCCTTCAGCACCTCGGGATTGAGCTTCAGCAGGCGCTGTGCCAGCGCAATCGTCTCCTCGCGCAATTTGTCGCGCGGCACCGCCTTGTTGATGAGCCGGATCTTCTCCGCCATCTTGCCGTCGAAAGTCTCGCCGGTCATCGCCAGCCAGACCGCGTCGCGCAGGCCGAGCGCGTCAGTCAGCGCCTTGCTGACGAAGCCACCCGGCAAAATGCCCCAGTTGACCTCGGATAGGCCGAACTTGGCGTCCTCCGCCGCAATGGCGAAGTCGCAGGCGATCAATTGCGTGAAGCCGCCGCCGAAGCAGAAACCGTTGACCATGGCGATGGTGGGCTTCGGATAGGTGAAGAGTTTCTGCCAGCGCCAATAGTGGCTGGCCCATGACGCCCGCGCGCGCTCCGCCGGCTTGTTGTCCAGCTCGCGGAAATAAAGTTTCAGGTCCTGGCCGGCGCACCACGCTTCGCCGGCGCCGGTGAGCACGATGACCTTGGTGGCGGCATCGCTTTCCAGCTCGTCCCAAACATTCGCCATGTCGAAATGCAGCCGCGGGCTCATGGCGTTGCGCTTTTCCGGACGGTTGAGGATCACCCAGGTGATGCCCTCGTTCGCGCCGGTGTCGCGCTCGATCTTGACCGTCTCGTAAGTGCCGTTCGCCATGGTTCGCGTCTCCCCGATACTTTGTCTGATGCCAAGGGCCAGCCTTTTGGGTCCTTGGGCGCTAGCTTGCCTTTGCGGTGACCTTGCGCGCCAGCGGCGTCACGCGCAAGGCAGTGATGCGGTTTCTGGTCTTGCGCAAAACGTGAAACCGGAAGCCGTGGAAGGTGAAGGTCTGGCCCGGCTCCGGGATCGAACGCGCCTCGTGGATGACAACGCCGGCGATGGTGGTCGCCTCGTCGTCGGGTATATTCCAGTCCATCACCCGGTTGAGATCGCGCACCGGCACGGCGCCGTCGACATTGACCGAGCCGTCAGGCTGCGGCCGCACGCCCGGCACGGCAATGTCGTGCTCGTCGGTGATGTCACCGACGATTTCCTCGACGATGTCTTCCAGCGTCACCAGCCCTCCCAGCTCGCCGTATTCGTCGACCACGAGCGCGAACGGCGTCTTGCGGTGGCGGAACACCTTGAGCTGTTCGGCAAGCGGCGTGGTGTCGGGCACGTACCAGGCCGGCTTGATGAGGGCCGCGATATCGAGCTTGTCGGCATCGCCGCCGGCCGCATGCAGCGCGCGCCAGACCTCCTTGGCGTGCAGCACGCCGATGACGTTGTCAGGCGAGCCGCGCCACAGCGGCAGCCGGGTCACGCCGGCGGCGAGGACGCCGTCGATGATCTCGCGCGGCGACTGGTCGGCATCGAGCATCACCATCTTGGTGCGGTGGACCATGACGTCGGCTACGGTCAGCTCACGCAGGTCGAGGAGCCCTCCCATCATGTCGCGGTCGCTCTTCTCCACCACGCCGGCGCGGTGCATCAGGTCGACGGCGCCGCGTAGTTCCTCGCGCGGCGACAGGATCGATTGGATTCTGCCGACCGGCATGCCGAGCCCGCGCAGCATGAGCCGCACCAGCCACTCGACGGCGCGCAGGACCGGCGAAAACCAGCGCACCGTGCGGTCGACCGGCTGCGCCACAATGAGCGCCATGCGGTCCGGCGCGTTGAACGCCGCGGTCTTCGGCAACACTTCGGCGAAAATGAAGATCAGCAGCGTCATCGCCAGGGTGGCATAAATGACGCCGGTGTGTCCAAAAAAGGCGAGCAGCAGACCTGTCGCCAGGGTGGAAGCGGCAATATTGGTGAAATTGTTGGCGAACAGGATGGCGCCGAGGAGCCGCTCCCGCGTCGCCAACAGCCGGTTCACGACCCCGGCGTCGCGGTTGCCCTGCTTCTCCAGCCGCATCATCGCAGCGCGCGACGAGGCAGTCAGCGCCGTCTCGCTTGCCGAGAAAAACGCCGACACCAGGAGACAGATCACGACCGCAAGAACGGCCAGCCAATCGAGGACGCTCATCGCTCCGCAAGCTTCTCGCCGAGGAAGGTGCGCACTTCGCGCGGGTCGACGCCGGTCTCGATGAAGGCCGCGCCGATGCCGCGCACCAGAATGAATGTAAGCGTTCCGCGTCGCACTTTCTTGTCCTGCGCGATCAGATCCATCAATTGGCCAACGCCCGGTAGCGGGCCGGGAATGTCGTGCATCCGCGTCGGCAGGCCGACCTCGGCGAGATGGCGAATGACGCGCTTGGCATCGGCCATCGGCAGCAAGCCCTGACGGCGCGCCGAAAATTCGAAGGCGAGCGCCATCCCGGCGCCGATCGCTTCGCCGTGCAGGAGCCGGTCGGAAAAGCCGCACGCCGCCTCCAGCGCATGGCCGAAGGTGTGGCCGAGATTGAGCAGCGCGCGCTCGCCGCTCTCGCGCTCGTCGCGCGCCACGATTGCCGCCTTCGCGCGGCAGGCCATGGCGATGGCGTGCTCCCGCGCCGGCCCCCCTGCAAACACGTCGCGCCAGTTGCTCTCCAGCCAGGCGAAGAAGGCGGAATCGCCGAGGAGGCCGTATTTGACCAGCTCCGCATAACCGGCGCGGAATTCACGCTCCGGCAGCGTATCGAGCAACGCAGTGTCGGCCAGCACCAGAATCGGCTGATGAAACGCGCCGATCAGATTCTTACCGTGGGCGGAATCGATCGCCGTCTTGCCGCCAACCGATGAGTCCACCTCGGCGAGCAAGGTGGTCGGTACCTGAACGTAGTCGACGCCGCGCCGCACCACCGCTGCGGCGAAGCCGGCGAGATCGCCGATGACGCCGCCGCCGAGGGCGATTACGAGGTCCGCGCGCTCGATGCGCGAGGCGATGATTGCCTCACAGACCTGCTCGAACACGCGATAGCTTTTCGATGCTTCGCCGGCCGGCACGATGACGCGGCTCGTCGCCATGCCGGCGCCGTGCAGCGCCGCTTCGGCAGGTTCGAGATGATAGCGAGCGACGTTGTCGTCAGTGACGACGATGGCTTTCGCTCCCGGCCGCAGCGCCGCGATGCGCGGGCCGAGCGAGGCGAGCGTGCCGCGGCCGATGACGATGTCGTAGCTGCGCGCGCCAAGCGCGACATTGACGATGGCCGGATCGACGCGCATTGGCGCGGTCATCCGCTGCCCTCCTGCTGCGGCGCGTCCGACGCATGCATGAACGCCGCAAGCGCCGTCATGATTTCGGCCACGATTACGTCGTGCGGCC
Organism: Xanthobacteraceae bacterium; assembly: GCA_030039105.1. Taxonomy (GTDB): domain Bacteria; phylum Pseudomonadota; class Alphaproteobacteria; order Rhizobiales; family Xanthobacteraceae; genus BOG-931. The sequence continues at coordinate 2,530 of JASHQO010000496.1, read as the reverse complement.
CTTCGCGGGACTGCACGGTGATGTCGGCCTGCGCATAGATCGGCTCGCGCACCGCCAACAGCTCGCGCAAGGTCGCCGCCGGATCGGCGGTCTGCAGCATCGGCCGGTCGTTCTTGCGCTTGTTGATCCGGCGCATCAGCACATCGAACTCGGCCGACAGCCAGATCGAGACACCCTTGGCCTTGATGGCGGTGCGGGTCGCCTCGTTCATGACCGCGCCGCCGCCGGTCGCCAGCACTTGCGGGCCGCCGTCGAGCAGCCGGGCGATGACGCGGGCTTCGCCGCTGCGGAAGTCGACTTCGCCGTGCCGGGCGAAGATATCCGGAATGCTCATGCCGGCCGCTTTCTCGATCTCGGCGTCGGCATCGACGAAGGGGACGTTGAGCCGCGCCGCGAGCCGGCGGCCGACCGACGATTTGCCGACCCCCATCATGCCGACCAGCACGATCGAGCGGCTGCCCAACAGGCCCAATATCGTGGTCGGCAAAACTGCCTCGGCTGTACCATTTTGTAATGCAATATCAACCATTTATGTCAAAGCCCGCGATCTATCGCCAGGCCCCGCAAAAGGCTTGCCAGGGTAGCGCGAACATGATCGTACTCGGTCCGGTCGGCCGGCACCAATGGGATGAGCGCAGGCAACGATGCCGAGTCTGTTCCGGTTACTCGCCGTCATCGCGATCGTCGCCGCCTCCGTCTATGGCGGTCTATATGCGCTGGCCCATTTCGTGCAACCGAAGCCGCGCGAGATCACGGTGTCGATCCCGCCCGACAAGTTCTTCAAGAACCGCTGAGGGTTGGCACCATGGCCCGCGGAGTGGCTCGGGGAACAGCGCGCACGCCGCGCAACTCCAATGAGCGGCTCACCGCGCTCTATCTCGACATGCTGGCGGCGGAGCGCGGCGCCGGCAACAATACGCTGGCCGCTTACGGCCGCGACCTTGCGGATTTCTCCGAATATCTCACCGGCGCCGGCTCATCTGTTGCCAGCGCCAGAACGGAAGACCTGCGCGCCTATTTGAGCGATCTCGCACGCCGCGGCATGACGTCTGCTACCGTGGCGCGGCGGCTCTCGGCGATCCGGCAACTCTATCGCTTCCTCTACGCCGAGGACCAACGCAAGGACGATCCGGCCGCCGTGCTCGAAGGGCCCAAGCGCTCACGCGCTTTGCCGAAGACGCTGACGCTAGGAGAGGTGGATCGCCTGCTGCGCGTGTCCGCGATCTGCGATCCGGCGGCGCCACTGCCGGTGCGCCTGCGCGCGGTGCGCCTCGCTTGCCTGGTCGAGATGCTCTACGCCACCGGCTTGCGCGTCTCCGAGCTCGTCGCCTTGCCGATGTCGGCGGCGCGACGCGACGCCCGCGTCATCGTCGTGCGCGGCAAGGGCAACAAGGAGCGCATGGTGCCGCTCAACGATGCCGCCAAGCGCGCGACGGCGACCTATCTCGACCTGCTCTCCCAATCGGGCCGCGACGCCAAATCGCAGTGGCTGTTTCCCTCATTCGGCGAAACCGGGCACCTGACGCGCCAGCATCTGGCCCGCGAACTGAAAATGCTCGCCGCCGCCGCAGGGCTACGCAGCTCGCAAGTGAGCCCGCACGTGCTGCGCCACGCCTTCGCCAGCCACCTTCTGCACAACGGCGCCGACCTGCGCGTGGTCCAGACGCTGCTTGGCCACGCCGACATTTCGACGACGCAGATCTACACCCACGTGCTCGAAGAGCGCTTGAAAAGCCTGGTCCGCGATCTGCACCCGCTGGCGCAGGAATGATCGGGAACCAGAATGCGATCGTCGGCCTTGCTTGACTCATGCCCACTTCGTGGGGAGTTTGCTGCACCGCGCGGCGGGTGCCGTCGCTCACATCGCTACGATTAGGTTTGCAGTGATGCGTAGCTACCTCGACTTCGAAAAACCGGTGGCCGAGCTCGAGGCCAAGGTCGAGGAATTGCGCGCCATGCAGTCGGGCGGCGACGCCATCGCCATCGGCGAGGAGATCAACCGCATCGAGGTGAAGGCCGCGCAGGCGCTCAAGGAGCTCTACGGCGGCCTGACGCCGTGGCAGAAGACGCAAGTGGCGCGCCATCCGCAGCGGCCGCATTGCCTCGATTACGTGGCGACGCTGATCGAAGACTTCGTGCCGCTCGCCGGCGACCGCAAGCACGGCGAGGACGCCGCCATCGTCGGCGGCTTCGGCCGCTTCCGCGGCGAGAGCGTCTGCGTCATCGGCCACGAGAAGGGATCCGACACCGACAGCCGGCTCAAGCACAATTTCGGCATGGCGCGGCCGGAAGGCTACCGCAAGGCGACCCGGCTGATGGGCATGGCCGACCACTTCGACGTGCCGGTGATCGCGCTGATCGATACCGCCGGCGCCTATCCGGGCATCGGCGCCGAGGAACGCGGCCAAGCCGAAGCGATCGCGCGCTCGACCGAAGCCTGCCTCGAGATCGGCGTTGCCAACGTCGCCGCCATCATCGGCGAAGGTGGCTCCGGCGGCGCCATCGCCATCGCCACCGCCAACCGGGTGAT
>JASHQO010000495.1 GCA_030039105.1 Xanthobacteraceae bacterium | reverse complement strand
ATCATTGTCGGTTCCGGGGCGACGCCGCTACGCTCCGGCCGGCTCCTCGAACTTGAAGCCGACTTTCTGCAGGCCTTCGAGCGCCGACTTACCGTATTCCCGCTCGATCTCCTTGGCCAGGCTCGGCGCGTAGGAAATCGGATCGGCCTGCTCGGCGGTCTCCGGCACGATCATGACCAGCAGCCGGCCCGGCACGTCGGACACGTTGCGGAAGCTGCGGTTCTCGCCGCGCGGCACCGAGATCATGTCGAGCGGATCGAGCGTCAGGATGTGCTCGCCGTTGTCGCCCCAGGCGATCTCGAAGCGCCCGGTGAGGCACATGAAATTCTCCACCGTGTTGAGGTGGCGGTGCAGGCCCGGCCCATTGCCCGGCTCGCATTCGGCGATGCTGACGATCAGCCCGGGCGGCCCCTTCACCGGCGCGCCGGCGCTGCGGCCCTGATAGTCGGCCGGCGCCATCACCGGATAGACCTTGCGCGCCGTGATCTTCTCCACGGCGCCCGGCGGAATGCCGTGGGCGTCGAAATTCTGCCGCTGATAGGTCTGCAGCTTGTTGAAGCGGGCGACGCGCTTTTCCATTGCGGCGGGATCGAGCGATATCGGCACGGCGGCTCCTCCGATTATGCGGTTCTGAGGCTGGATTTTTGCCGACATTATTCTCTTCGCCTGCCGCCTTGTCGAGACAGTGTCGTGCCGGACTCTCATCGATCGCGGCCGCAGCTTCCCACGGAAAATCCAGCAATCGCAGCAACACGATCCCCATCACAGAGCAGGATCGACTAAAGTGTCATGGCACGCAACCACGCGAAGATTATGATCGGCGCATGAATAGTTGGAGGCTTTCATGACGCTCAAACGCGTTGTCGCGATTTCCGCGCTTATTGCCATGCCGACATTGGTTGTCATGCCGACATTGGCCCTTGCGCAGCAAGGCGGCGCGCGGGTGCCGAAGCCGAGCAAGGCCGACGTGCAGAAGGTCGTGCAGATCGTCACCGGCGACAAGGCGAAGTCGCAGGCCTATTGCGACCTGTCGAAGCTGAACGACGAGATGATGGCGGCTGACCAGAAGCAGGACGAGAAGGCGCTCGACGCGCTCGGCAACCAGGCTGACGCGCTGATCGACCAGATCGGTCCCGAATATTCCACGATGATGGACGGATTGGACCAGGTCGATCCAGACTCGCCGGAAGGCAAGGAGTATGAAGCGATCCTGAGCGGCCTCGACAAGCTCTGCACCAAGTAGGCGATCTGCTGCATTTGACGCGCCATGCTCGGACTCGTCCCGGGCGCATCCACGTCTTTTGTGGTTTTTAAGGCAAGTCACGGATGGCCGGGACAGGCCAGGACGGCGATGTAAATTACGGCTTTACATGCTCGCTCAGCCACGCAATGGCTGCGGCAACGCCGCCGTCGCCGTGTGGCACGCCGCACGCCTTCAGCGCAGTCTCGACGACGGCGAGCGTGCCGAGCACCATGGGCGCGTTGACGTGGCCCATATGGGCGATGCGGAACGCCTTGCCGTTCATCGTGCCGAGCCCGCGGCCGAGCACGACGCCGCACTTCTTTTCGCAATAGATGCGAATGAGATTGGCATCGAAGCCGTTCGTCAGCACGGCAGTGACCGCGTCGGAACGGGCGGCGGGCTCGTCGACTTGAAAGTCGACGACGTTGCCCTTCTTCCACACCGCCACGGCGCGGCGCACCGCTTCCGCCAGCAGGCGGTGACGCAGAAAGACGTTGTCGAGCCCTTCCTCGAACAGCATGTCGAGCGCTTTGCGCAGCGCGTACAGCAATTGCTCCGGCGGCGTGCCGGAATATTTCTGATAATGCGACCCGCCGTCGCGCACGGCCCAGTCCCAGTACGGCGTGCGCAGCCCGGCCTTCTTGTTCGCTTCGCGGGCACGCGGCCCGGCGGCGATGAAGCTCAGGCCCGGCGGCGACATCAGGCCCTTCTGCGACGCCGCGACCGCGACGTCGACGCCCCAGGCATCCATGGCAAACGGCACGCAGCCAAGCGACGCGACGGCATCGACCATGAACAGCGCGCCGTGCTGCGCCGCCTTGATGGCCCGGCCGATGGCGGCGATATCGTTGCCGACACCGGTCGAGGTCTCGATCTGCACGGCGAGGATCGCCTTGATGGCGCCGGCCTTGTCGGCGCGCAGCCGCGCCTCGACGTCCTGCGGCCGGACCGCGCGGCGCCAATCGCCCTTGAGCACCTCGGCCTCGGCGCCGAGCCGCGCCGCGGCGTCGCCCCAGTCGACGGCGAACTTGCCGCTCTCCAGCACCAAGATCTTGTCGCCGCGGGACAGCACATTGGTCAGCGCCGCTTCCCAGGCGCCGTGGCCGTTGGCGATGTAGATGAAGGGCCGCGTCGCGGTGCCGAATACGCCGCCGAGATCGCGCAACAACCCGTCGGTCAGCGCCACCAGCGGCTCGGAATAGAGCTCGACCGCCGGCGCGTGCATCGCCTGCAAGACTTGGTCCGGGATGTTGGTGGGGCCAGGGACCGCCAAAAATTCGCGGCCGGCACGGACGGTCATGCGATTCTCCTGCGGCCTGATTGTAGCAGAGCCGGGCGTGCACATCGCGTCCGATGATGCAACGCCAACCGGGCGGCTGGGGAACATTTCGCCCCGCCGCCGATTATCCGATCTGGTGGGAAACTTTCCGCGCCAACGGCAGCGGCAGCAGGCAATCTTGCATTAGCGCCTGAAGCCGTTTCCCTGCGCGCCGCGGCTTGTGCCTCATATCGGGTGGGGCAATGGGGTTTTTTGCATGCGGACCGAACGCGCGGAGGACGGTTTCTTGCCCGGCAAATCCAAAAAATCCGGGGACGGCCAGCGTATTCTGGTCGCCGAGGACGAAGGTCTCATCGCCATCGAGCTCGAACAGATCCTGGAGAATCTCGGCTACCGGGTGGTCGGGGCATTGTCCGGCGTCGACGACGTGCTGCGCAACGCCGAAAGCGGCGGCTTCGACGGCGCTCTGCTCGACATCAACCTGCGCGGCCGGCAGATTTTCGAGATTTTGCCGAAGCTCAAGACTCTTGGGCTCAAGCTGATTATCACATCGGGCTATGACGACTTGACCTTGTTTCCGTCGGCGTTCCGAGCGGTGCCGCGCATCGCCAAGCCGTTCGACGAACGGGAGCTGCGTCGGGTCTGCGAAGCCGTGTTCGGCAAGCCGCCCGCTAAACGGCGCCGAGCGTCGTCGGGCCGAGCGTCGTAGCCGGCCGGGTTTGCGTGCGCACCGGAAACGTCATCGTGACGCGAACGCCGGCCGGATCGAAATCGATCTTGGTTTTGCCGTCGAGGTCGTGACGGACGACGCGATCGATCAGGCGGGTGCCGAAACCCGATGACTTGCCGCGCGCCACCTTCGGTCCGCCGCGCTCCTGCCAGATCAGCTCGACCGCCGGGTTGAGGCCGCCGCTCAACCGCCACGTGATATCGATACCGCCGCGACGACCCGACAGGGCGCCGTACTTCACCGCATTGGTGGTCAATTCGTGCAACACCATCGACAACGGCACCACCGAGCCGGCTGTCAGCAGGACGGCTGGCCCGGCGATCGTCACGCGGGCATCGTCGGCCGAGCGATAAGGCGCCAGCACCGCGACCAGGAGCTCGTTGAGGCCGATGCCGATCCAGCGGGTTTGCGTCAGGATATCGTGGGCGATCGCCAGCGCCTTCAGGCGGCCGGCAAACGCATCGGTGAAATCCTGCATTGAACCGGTGGTGCGCATGGTCTGCGCCGCGACCGACTGCACGATGGCGAGGATGTTCTTCACCCGATGATTGAGCTCGGCGACCATCATGGTCTGCTGCTCCTCGGCGCGCTTGCGCTGGGTGATGTCGGTCAAGGTCACGATCGAGCCGACCGATGCCCTGGCGTCGTCGACCAGCGGTCCGGCGCTGAGCAGGAATGCGTGTTTGGCGAGCCGCTCGTCGCGCAGCTTCACCTCGACGCCATGGAACGGCTTGGTCGCCAGCATGGCGTCGAGGCTTTCCGCGGAAAAGCGCGCCAGCGTGCCCGCCTCCGCGACGTTCTGCGCGTCGAGCGGAAACGCCTCGGAAAAGCTGCGGCCGACCGGCGGCTGACTGGCGAGCTGCTCGGCCCGCCCGCTTGCATGGGTGATGTGGCCGTCCGGCGCCAGCACCACGATGGCTTCGGTCGCCTGTTCGAGAACCGAGCGGGCGAAGCGTTCGGCGGCGGCGATGTCTTCGGCGCGGCGGCGCACCGAAAGATCGGTGAGCCTGACCAGGGTAGCGGTGGTGCCGCCGATCGTGATCGGGCGCGACCAGATCGCGACCGGCACGGCGGCGTCGCCTTCGCACCGCAAGCTCGCTTCGACCGTGACTTCGGGGATCAGTTCGGGCGCTTCGCCTTCGAACAACGAACCGACGGTGCGGCCGACCAAACGTTCGGACGGCAGGCCGGTCAGGTCGCACAGCCGGTTGTTGACGTAGAGGATGACGCCGTCCTGCCCGGCGGTGAGCGCGCCGTCGCTCATGCGCTCGACCAGAACGCGGTAGGGCTCCTCGGCACCGTGCAGCAGGATGACCTGCGGGCCTTCGAGTGCCTTCATCACCACGACGGCATCGACGTCGCCGCGATGGATAGCCTGGACCGTCTCATCGGCGGCCTCGAACTGCGGCGTCTTGGTCGAACGGTCGGACTCAGACATGGTGGCGCTCGGACATCGCGACGCGGGCTCAGGTCGGCCGGATATCGAGACCGACCAGCACTTTTTCGGTGTTGGAGAGGTCGCCGATGATGCGCTTCAGCGGTTCCGGCAATTGCCGGATCAGGGTCGGGATGGCGACGATCTGATGCCGCGAGGCCTGCGCCGGATCCTTCATCAGATCGACGATCTCGATGTGGTAACGGCCCGACAGATGGGTGTCGCAGATCCTCTTCAGGTTCGCGATGGCTGCGATCGATTTCGGCGTCTGGCCCGCCACGTAAAGCCGAAGATTGTAACCGCCATTTTCCGTCATTGTTGGTCCAATCATGTCTTCGGCTTGTTGTTCGGCTTTGCGGCCGGCTTCGCCGGCCCGACATGCCGGCTTGCACCCATGGCAACGCGATCGGAGGCAAGCTGATCCTCGCGCGCAATGTCTTCACGCTTGAGCAGGGCCTCCTCGGCGACGTTGCTGGCGAGCTGCGCCTGCAGCACCTCGATCTGCGCCGCGGTCTCGCGCCGCCGGCGCTCCAGCTCGCGGGCGCGGCGTTCGGTCTCCTGCTCGCGCAACAGCATCGTCGCCTTGTCTTTGGCTTCCTGGGCGATACGGGCCGAGCCGGTCAGCACACCTTCCGGGCCGACATAGGTTTCGCGCAGCGCGATGCCATTGGATGACATGATGAATTCGCGCACCTGGTTGGAATGCGCCATGCCGCGCGATTTCAGCAGATAGAGTTGCCGGTTATGCTCGCCGTTGCTCTCGCGATTGGAGAGCAACAGCCAGGTGTCCATCAGCGACGAGATTTGCATCTCGGTGGTGGCGGTTTCGGCATGACCGGTGCCCAGATTGGTGAACAGTGCGGTGACACCGCGCTCCTTGAGGAAGTCGACCAGGCGTAGCACCATCGAATGCACGTCGCCGGTGACGCCGGCGCTCATCAGCGCCGACATCGGATCGACGGCGACGGCGGCCGGATCGAAGTCGCCGACCTCGCGATGCATGGCCGCGAGGTGGGTCTCGAGGCCGTAGAGGGTCGGCCGCCGCGCGGAGAATTTCAGCAGCTTCTTGTCGACCCATTTTTGCAGGTCGATGCCGACCGAGCGCATGTTGCGGGTGATCTGCTGCGGCGACTCTTCCAGCGCGAAATAGATGCAGCGTTTGCCTGAGGCACAGACCGCATCGGCGAAATGGGCCGCGACCGTCGATTTGCCGCTGCCCGCCATGCCGGACAGCAGGATGCTGGAGCCTTTGTAATAGCCCTTGCCCTCCAGCATGGCGTCGAGATCGGCGATGCCGGTCGAGATTCGTTCGGTCGACGCCCGGTGGATGAGCCCGCTCGAGGTGATCGGCATCACCGTGATGCCCTGCCCGTCGATGATGAACGGGTACTCGTTGGTGCCGTGGGCGGAACCGCGGTATTTGACGATGCGCAGGCGGCGGGTCGAGAGCTGGTCGTGGACCCGGTTGTCGAGCAAGATGACGCAATCGGCGACGT
>JASHQO010000494.1 GCA_030039105.1 Xanthobacteraceae bacterium | reverse complement strand
CTTCCTGAAAATGGAACAGATCCATCTCGCGGCCGAGCTTGCGGTGATCGCGCTTTTCGGCTTCCTCGATCTGCTTGAGATAAGCGTCGAGCTCGTCCTGCTTGGCGAACGCGGTGCCGTAGATGCGCGACAGCATCTCGCGGTTCGAATCGCCGCGCCAATAGGCGCCCGCGACCTTGAGCAGCTTGAACGCATTGCCGATCTTGCCGGTCGACGTCATATGCGGGCCGCGGCACAGATCGAACCAGTCGCCCTGCTTGTAGATCTTGATCTGCTGGTCTGCCGGGATGGCGTCGACCAGCTCGACCTTGAACTGCTCGCCCATGTCGGCAAAGACGCGCTTGGCCTCGTCGCGCGACCACACTTCCTTGCTGAAAGGTTTGTCGCGCGTGACGATCTCGCGCATCTTTTTCTCGATGGCCGCGAAATCTTCCGGCGTGAACGGCTCGTTGCGGAAGAAGTCGTAATAAAAGCCGTTGTCGATCACCGGACCGATGGTGACTTGCGTGCCGGGCCATAGGCTCTGCACCGCTTCGGCCAGCACATGCGCCGCGTCGTGGCGGATCAGCTCCAGCGCACGCGGATCGTCGCGCGTCAAAAACTCGATCTTGGCGTCGTGCGCGACCGGATCGGACAGATCGGCGAGTTTGCCGTCGAGCGCCATCGCCACCGCGCGCTTGGCCAGCGACGGCGAAATGCCCTTGGCGATGTCGAGGCCGGTGGTGTTTGGCGGATAGTCCCGACGCGCGCCGTCGGGAAAGGTCACGGCGACCATTGCTCGCTCCCGTTGCTCACTCGCTGCCTACGGACGCAGGTAAGCGTGGAACCGATATAGCAGGTGAAAACGGGCGCGCAACCGGGTTCCATTCCCGCATAGCGCGGTTCCATTCCCGCAAAATGAGCGGCGATCCGATTGAGCAATCAGGCAGATTCGAATTGTGGCAGGCAATAGCTGCGGTTCCGCCGCCTAAGATTCACCAATACAGCATCATACCGTCGCCCTATTGCCTGCCGACGGTTATAGGTGTGTCCGCGCGGCGAACGCGTACCGCAATCAAACGCTGGTAGCTCAAGCGCGGCGGGGTCAGGTGTCGGACGTTGCGGTCTGCAACGCGATGTGTGTGTGCGTAAACGGCAGTCCGCCGTAAGGGGTCAAAAATGCAGGGGGGCTCGCGGTGGCCACAGCGGCCATTCCAGGTGCTTTGCGTACTGATCGCGGTGGTGCTCGCCGCAGCCTTTTCCCTCCAAGCCGTCTTTGCCGCGCACTATGGCGGGCGGCCGATGCCTGATAAGCCCAATCTCGGCTCGCTCGGCGAGCGGCTCAACGCCAACACGATCGCCATCGTCGCCGGCAACCCCAACGCGACGTATCTGACTATCGCCTACGACATGTCCGACGTGCTGGATGACGGCGACAACTTCCGCATCCTGCCGGTGATCGGCAAGGGCGGCGGCCAGAACATCCGCGACGTCCGCTTCCTCAAGGGTATCGATCTCGGCATCACGCAATCGATCATCCTCAATGAATTCCGCGCCAGCAACGAGATCGGCAACATCGACGACCAGATCGTCTATATCGCCAAGCTGTTCAACGAAGAGATGCACGTCGTCGTCCGCGCCGATTCCGACATCACCTCGCTCCAGCAGCTCGACGGCAAGCCGGTCAATTTCAGCGACGTCGGCAGCGGCAGCCAGCTCTCGAGCCGCGATATTTTTCGGCGCCTCGGCGTTCACCCGCAGGAAGTCAACATGGGGCAGGGCGATGCCCTGGAAAAGCTCAAGACCGGCGCGCTTGCAGCGACCGTCCTGATTGCCGGCAAGCCGACCGGCGCCATCGCCAAGTTGCGCGCCAGCGACGGATTCAGGTTCGTGTCGGTACCGTTCGCCAAGCCGCTGCAGACCGACTATCTGCCGGCCGTGCTCGGCCACGCCGATTATCCGAACATGGTCGCGGACGGGCACGACGTCGACACCATCGCCGTGAGCGCGGTCCTGATCGCCTATAACTGGCCCAAGGATTCGGATCGCTACCGCCGCATCGCCAAATTCGTCGACGTGTTCTTCCCGAAGCTCGCCGCGTTTCAGAAGCCGCCGCATCACCCGAAATGGCACGAAACCAATCTGGCGGCGACGTTGCCGGGCTGGACGCGGTTTGCCGAGGCCGACGACTGGCTGGCGCAGAATCGCGAGACATTGCCGGCAGCGGCGCCGGCAGTAGCACGCCAACAGTCCGATCAGCCCGTCGCCAACAAAGGCGCATCCGGGGCCGTCGATTCGGCGCGCGAGCAGCTCTTCCAGCAATTTCTGCAATGGCAGGTCCGCCAAAGTCAATGACAGGAGACAAACCCCGCTTTGTACCCGTCGGAGCTTGAGAGCACAGGGAGGCGATCATGAGTTCTCCGATTCACCATGCTGAAGATCTCGACGAAGCACTGCACTACGCTCCGCCGTGGGCGCGCGAAAGCGCGCTCCGGCATCCGGAACAGCCGGCGACTGCACAGCCGGTGACTGCACAGCCGGCGACTGAGCCGCCGCAGCGCCGACGGCGCATCGGCGTCGGTCCAAATGCCTTCAGCGGCGATCTGGCCATGGCCAAGCTGCAACGGCAGCTTTCGCTTAGCCCTGACGCGGTGCCGGAGCCGCCAGCGTTGCACGACCGCGAATCGCTGTGGCCGATCGTGCTGCGTCTCGGCGGCGTCGCCGGGGTCGCGGCGGCGGTGGCTTGGCTCATCATCTCGCTGCCGAGCAGCCGCTGGCTGCACGATGAGATTAGGAAGGCCGATATCATGCGCACCGGCGCGCTAGCGCCGGCGATGGTCGCCACGAACGTCAAGATCGGGGACCGCCTCGACACGACTGAAATGGCGGCTCCGCTGCTGCAGCCTCAGCCCGGCACAACCCAACAGGTCGCCGAGGCCTCGCCCGCACTCACACCGCCCGCACCCACGGCCACGGCCGCATCCACACCTCCAGCCGTAGCCACGCCTGAACCCACGACAGAGACGTCGAGCAACGACAATGCGGTTGCGCCAACGGCGAGCCTGGACGCCGGCGAGGTCGCCACGCTGCTCAAGCGCGGCAAGGATATGCTTGGCACCGGCGATTTTGCCGCCGCGCGGCTGTTGCTGCGGCGCGCGGCCGAGGCCGGCAGTGCGGACGCCGCCATGGCGCTCGCCACCACTTTCGACCCGCTGGTTCTTCACCGCCTCGGTGCCATCGGCGTCGTGCCCGATGCGGCGCGGGCGCGAAAATGGTACGGCAAAGCGGCTGCGTTGGGCTCGACTGCCGCAACGCAGTCGCTGTCGCAGCTCGAGGCTACCGCGCAGTAGCGGTCAGCTTTGCTGCGCGTCGGGCCGGTCGTTGACGCCGCGCCAGCGGCCATAGCGCCATGGCAGGTACCATTTTGCGTTCGCCGGGACGACCGCGGGCACAAAGTCGAGCCCCGACGTGCCGCACGGCTGACAGCGAAGCAGCCGCGCCAGCGTCATCCAGCCGCCGGCCCAGAGGCCGTGACGTTCGAGCGCCTCGTCGGCATAATTGGAGCAGGTCGGCAGGTGGCGGCAGTGCAAGCCGATCAGGGGTGACAGAGTCAGTCGATAGGCCTTGATCAGGCCGCGGCCGGCGCGGCGCGGGCTGCGCAGCGAAGCGTCGAACAAATCGTCGAGGCGCATGGCCTGCGGCGGCGCGCTACTGCGCCGGCGCTTTGGCGCCGCGCTTGGCCTCGATCTTGCTGATGGCGTCGACTACGGCGTCGAAGGTGAGCATGGTGGAGGCGTGGCGGGCCTTGTAGTCGCGCACCGGCTCGAGCACGGCGATATCGGCCCACTTGCCCGCGGCCGGCGGCGCGCCGTTCTCCTTGAGCATTTTGCGCACGCCCTCGCGCAACGCGCGCAGCTCGTCGGCTTTGGCGCCGATGATGTTGCGCGCCATGATCGACGACGAGGCCTGGCCGAGCGCGCAGGCTTTCACCTCGTGGGCGAAATCGGTCACCGTATCGCCGTCCATTTTCAGATCGATGGTGACGGTCGAGCCGCACAGCTTGGAATGGGCCGTGGCGCTGGCATCGGGGTCGGACAGCCGGCCGATCCGTGGGATCGTCCC
>JASHQO010000493.1 GCA_030039105.1 Xanthobacteraceae bacterium | reverse complement strand
TCGGCCGCGCGACCAGCAGGCGGCAATTGTTGGTGCCGAGATCGAGCGCGGCATAAGTTGCGCCGTGATCGGACGGCGCCCGCACGTCACCGTGACGGGCGCCGTCGCGGCGCAGACCGTATGGCGTACGACGACCCCAACGGGACCGGCGTGCCGTCCCCTTGGCGTCGAGGCCGCCGTTGGGCCGGGCCTCGTCGACCATCCAAAAACCTTCCCTCGCGCCGGAACCTTGGGCTCTACGGCGCGACGATATCTCAGCCCTGATCGGGACGAACTCTAGCAGCCGAGACCGCCAGGGCAATACCGCGCCTTTGGGGTGCCTTGGGGGTCTACGAGCCATGCCCGCCGCCCTGCTTGTCGGGATGGCACAACTCAATTATGTCACCGCCACACAGCGATTTTCTCAGGATTGACCATCATGAATCTGCAGCAGTCCGCCAAGGACAGGGCCGACGAATTGACTGCCGACAGATTATCCGTCGAAAAGTTCGCCGTCGGACAGTCAGTGCCGCGCAAGGAAGACCCCATGCTGCTGTGCGGCCGGGGCCATTATACCGACGACATCAGCCTGCCCGGCCAAGTCTATGCGGTGATGGTCCGCAGCCAAAACGCCCACGGCATCATCCGCTCGATCCACACCGAAGCAGCGCGCAAAATGCCGGGCGTGCTCGGCGTCTATACGGCGACGGACCTGAAGGGCTACGGCCCGCTCAAATGCGTCGTGCCGTTCAACAACCGCGACGGCTCGCCGATGAAGAAGCCGCTGCGCGAGGCCCTGGCGGTCGGCAAGGTGCGCTATGTCGGCGACCCGGTGGCGTTCGTCGTCGCCGAGACCGTGCACGCGGCGAAGGATGCCGCCGAGGCGGTCGAGGTCGACGTCGAGCCGCTGCCCGCTATCACCTCGGCCGAGGAGGCCGCCAAAACCGGCGCGCCGCAGCTCTACGACGACGTGCCGGGCAACGTTGCCCTCGACTACCACTATGGCGACGCCGAAGCGGTCAAAGCCGCCTTCGCCAAGGCTGCCCACGTCACCAAGCTCGACCTCGTCAACAGCCGGCTCGTCGTCGCCGCCATGGAGCCGCGCGCCGCGCTCGCCGCCTATGACGGCCAGCGCTTCACGCTCTATGTCGGCTCCCAGGGCGTGTATGGCATGCGCGCCAATATCTCGGAGGCAATGGGCGTTCCAGCCAAGGACGTCCGCGTGCTCACCGGCCAGGTCGGCGGCTCGTTCGGCATGAAGGCCGCAGTGTTTCCGGAATACATCTGCATCCTGCACGCCGCGCGCACCCTCGGCCGCCCGGTGAAGTGGACCGACGAGCGCTCCGGCAGCTTCGTCTCCGACAGCCACGGCCGCAATCATGACGTCACCGGCGAGCTCGCGCTCGATGCCGACGGCAATTTCCTCGCGGTGCGGCTGTCGATCTTCGCCAATGTCGGCGCCTTTCTCTCGCCGGTGGCGCCGATGCCGGGCACACTCAATGCGGTGAAGAACGTGCAGGGCATGTATCGCACGCCGCTGATCGAAGTCTCCAGCAAGGTGATGTTCACCAACACTTCGCATGTCTCGGCCTATCGCGGTGCCGGGCGGCCCGAGGGCAACTACTACATGGAGCGCCTGATCGATGCGGCCGCCATCGAAATGGGCATTGACCGCATGGCGTTGCGCAAGCGCAATCAGATCGCGCCGCGCGAATTGCCGTGCAAGACCGCTTCGGGCGGCACTTACGACAGCGGCGACTTCGCGGCGCTTACCAAACAGGCCTACGAGCTCGCCGACGCCAAGGGCTTTGCCAAGCGCAAGCGCGAAAGCGCGCGGCGCGGCAAGCTGCGCGGGCTTGGCATCGGCAATTTCCTCGAAGTCACCGCGCCGCCGTCGAAAGAGCTCGCCGACATCAAGTTCAATCCCGACGGCACGGTGACGCTCGCCACCGGCACGCTCGACTTCGGCATGGGCCACGCCACGCCGTTCGCGCAGGTGTTGAGCGAACGGCTCGGCATTCCGTTCGAGAAAATCTCGCTGCTGCAGGGCGACAGCGACCGGCTCGCCATGGGCGGCGGCTCCGGCGGCTCGAAATCGATCATGCACACCGGCACCGCAATCGTCGAAGCGGCGGCCAAGGTGATCGAGAAGGGCAAGGAGCTTGCCGCCTTCGCGCTCGAAGCCGCGCCGACCGACATCGGCTTCAACCGCGGCAACTTCACCATCGTCGGCACCGATCGCTCGATCTCGATCATGGAATTGGCCGACAAGCTGCATAACGGCACCAAGCCGCCGGCCGACGCGCCGCAATCCCTCGATGTCACCCATGTCAGCGACGGCCCCGGCGCCTCGACCTATCCCAACGGCTGCCACGTCTGCGAAGTCGAGGTCGATCCGGACACCGGCACCGTCGACATTGTCAAATATTCCTGCGTCAACGATTTCGGCACCGTGATCAATCCGCTGATCGTCGAGGGCCAGTTGCACGGCGGCGTCGTGCAAGGCATCGGCCAGGCGCTGATGGAGAAGACGGTCTACGACGGCGACGGCCAGCTACTCACCGGCTCGTTCATGGACTACGCCATGCCACGCGCCGCCGACGTGCCGTCGTTCGTGCTGGCCGATCACCCCGCGCCTGCCACCACCAACCCGCTCGGCGTCAAGGGCTGCGGCGAGGCCGGCTGCGCCGGCGCGCTGACCTCGGTGATGAACGCCGTGATCGACGCGCTCGGCAGCCACGGCATCCGCCACGTCAACATGCCGCTCACTCCGGCACAGATCTGGCAAGCGCTGCAAGACGCCAAGGCAGCCCGGCCACAATGACCCAGGTCGTCTCCGTCCAGTCGATCCGCCCGGCGGAGTCGCGGCTCATTGCCGCCGTCTGCGCGGCGCACATGATGAGCCATTATTACATGCTCATGCTGGCGCCGCTGTTCGCCTTCATCCGCGCCGATTTCAAAGTCAGCTATACGGAACTGGCGCTGGCGCTGACCGTGTTCAACGTCGTATCGGGCGTCTTGCAGACGCCGGTCGGCTTTCTGGTCGATCGCGTCGGTGCGCGCATCGTGCTGATTTCGGGCTTGGCGTTGTCGAGTATGGCATACGCCATCGCCGGCGCGGTCGGGTCCTACTGGGTGTTCATCGCCGCCTACGGTTTCGCCGGCCTCGGCAATACCGTGTTTCACCCGTCCGACTATTCGCTGTTGTCGCGGCACACGCCGCCGGAACGGCTCAGCCACGCCTTTTCGTTTCACACCTTCGCCGGCATGGTCGGCTCGGCGATCGCGCCGGTGACGCTGCTCTACATGCAGAGCCAGTTCGGCTGGCGCGGCGCTTATATTGGCGCATCCATTTTCGGGCTCACCGTTCTGGCATTGCTGATTGCCCAACCCGAGCCCACCGTCGACATCACGCGCGCCACCCAAAGCGCCAAATCGCGGCCGCCGGTCGCCGACGTCGGCTGGCGGCTGCTGCTGTCGGCGCCGATCCTGCTCAACCTTGCCTATTTCACCCTGACCTCGATCATGAGCGGCGGGCTCAACACCTATCTGGTCGTGGCGCTGGGCGCGCTGCACGGCACGGCGCCCGCCGTCGCCAATATGGCGCTCACCGCGCTGCTGACGATGAACGCCATCGGCGTGCTGGCCGGCGGCGTGCTCGCCGGACGGACGTCCCATCATGCCGCGGTCGCGGCGAGTGGGCTCGCCATCGGCGGTACCGTGACCGCGACCATCGGCTGGTTCGCTCTGCCGCCAGCCGGTCTCATTCTCCTCATGGGATTCAGCGGCCTGTGCGTCGGCATGACCATGCCATCACGCGACATGCTGGTGCGCGCCGTGACGCCGCCGAACGCCTACGGCCGGGTATTCGGCTTCGTCAGCATGGGATTTAATATCGGCGCCAGCGTCGCGCCGATCGTCTATGGCGCGCTGATGGACCACGGCCGTCCGCTCGCGGTGTTCATGCTGTCGGCGGCAGTGTGCATCATCTGCATCTCGACGGTGACCTTCGGCTTCTCGCGCCGGGAAGTTCATTAGGTTCGATTTCAGGAGCGGGAGGAATGCAAGGCCGGAGCGCTCCAGCATCACAACATCTCGCAGCCGCCGTGGCCATTGCAATGGCGCCTGGGCTCACCCTCCCCGCCTACGCGCAGGACGCCGCGCAGCAAAGCTGGCTCGTGCCTGATCTCGTGAGCGCAGCCAAGGCCGAAGGCGCGCTCACGGTCTACGGCTCGATGAACGAGCAGGAAGCACTGCCGCTGTGGAAGCTGTTCGAGGACGCAACCGGCGTGAAGGTGAGCTACGTGCGCTCGTCGGACACCCAGATCATGGCCAAGGTGGCGATCGAGAACCGTACCGGCCAGCGCATCTGGGACGTAGCCTTCACCACCACGGTGCCGCAGCTACCGCAAGCTTATCTCGCGCCGTTCGATCCGCCCGAGGCCAAGGACTTGATGGCCGAAGCGCGCGATCCCAATCGCCGCTGGTATGGCGGCTATGCCAACTACAATGCCCCGGCCTACAACACCGGTTTCGTCAAGCCAACCGAGTTGCCGAAAACTTACGAAGATTTTGCCGCGCACAAGGAATGGGCCGGCAAGATCGCCATCGACGATACCGACGACGAATGGCTCGCCGCGATCTGCGCCGCTTACGGCAACGAGCGCGGACGGGCGCTGGTCAAAAGCATCGTCGCGGCGCTCGACCCGGTGCTCACCGACGGCCATCTCGCGCTTGCGCGCTCGGTCGGGGCCGGCGAATATTGGCTGGCGCTCAACAACTTCCTGCCGCTGACGCTGAACGTAAAAATGTCCGGGGCGCCGACCGATTTCTGGCTGATCGAGCCGGTGCCGCTGATCTTTGGCGGCGTCGGCGTCAACACGCTGGCGCCGCATCCCAATGCCGCAAAGCTCGCCGGCAACTTCGTGCTCAGTCAGGAGGCGGAAGCCTTCATGACCAGGAAGGGCCGCTTGCCGACGCGGCGCGACGTGGCGACCAATCCGCCCGAGGTCGGCGAGATGCTCAAGCGCGCTAAAGTCATACCGATGGTGTTCAGCGCCGACGACCAGAGAAAATGGCAAAAGACCTTCAACGAGGTGTTCGGCCGCCATTGATCGGCGCCGGACGAACGACGACAATGGGTCAAGGAGGAAGTCATGAAAATCTGCCGCTATGACGACGACCGGATGGGCGTGGTGCGCGGCGACATGGTGCACGACGTCACCGAGGCGCAGACCGATATCCGCAAAGCCATGCCGTACGCGATGAAGGGCGACGCCGTCGTCGCTGCGCTGCCGCAATGGCGCGAGCGCATCGAGCGCATGGCCAACAAGACGCCCGGCAAGCCGCTCTCGAGCGTCAGGCTGCTGCCGCCGGTGGCGCGGCCGACCAAGCTCACCTGCGCGCCGACCAACTATCAGGCCCACATCGCCGAGATGGACAAGGCGTCGAAGCAGCCGGGCTCGCAGATCGTCCGCCACCACGCGCCGAATATCCTCGACGCCGGCATGTTCCTGAAGGCGAACTCGGCGCTGGTCGGCCCCTCCGAAGGCATTCCGATCCGCTTCCCCGATCGCCGCAACGACCACGAGGTCGAGCTGGTCATGATCATCGGCAAGACCGGCAGCGACATTCCGCAGGCGAAGGCCCTCGACCATGTCGCCGCCTACGCGCTCGGCCTCGACATGACGGTGCGCGGCAAGGAGGACCGAAGCTTCCGCAAATCGGTCGACGGCTACGCCGTGCTCGGCCCCTGGATGGTGACCGCCGACGAGATCCCCGATCCAGACAATCTGCCGCTCAGCCTCACCGTCAACGGCGAGACGCGGCAGAACAGCAATACCAGCCAGTTGATCTACAATTGCCGCCGCCTGATCGAATTCGCCTCCGAATTCTACACGCTCTACCCGGGCGATCTGGTCTATACCGGCACGCCGGACGGCGTCTCGCCCGTAAAGCCGGGCGACGCCATCGTCTGCCGCTCGGCGCCGGCGCTCGGCGAGCTGAAGATCAACGTGCGGGCCCACGAGGCCGGCGTGCCCGGCGATCAACGCGTCGCGGCCCACGCATAATGAACAAAAGTCGGAGAACGCCATGTTGGATATCAAGCGGGCCGGCCATTCGACCCTGACGACGCCGGACATCGAGAAGACGATCGACTACTTCACCCGCATCGTCGGCTTGAGCCTCGCCGCGCGAGAGAAGAACCGCGCCATCCTCGCCACCAAATCCGGCCCCGAGGCGATCGTGCTGGAGAAGGCCAGCGTCGCCGAAGCGCCGCGGCTGTCGCTGCAGGTCGCGCCGGGCAGCGACCTTAACGAAGTGGCGTCGCGGCTCAAAAAGGCCGGCGTCAAGAGCGAGCGGCGCACCGACATCACCCCCGGCATCGGCGAAGCGCTCGCCTTCACCGACCCAAAGGGCACCACCATCGAGGTGTTCTCCGACTTCAACTTCGCGCCCGAGGACAACACCTTCACCGGCGTGATGCCGATCAAATTCGGCCACATCGCCTATCAGTGCCCAGACGTTAAGGGCATCGTGAAATTCTATTGCGACGTGCTCGGCTTCCGCGTCTCGGACTGGCGCAGCGACTTCTTCGCCTTCCTGCGCTGCAGCCGCGACCATCACACCGTCAACTTCCTGCGCAACGACAAGACCGCGATCCATCACATCGCCTTCGAGGTCCGCGACTGGTCCGACATCAAGCGCGCCTGCGACCTGCTCGCGCGCAACAACATCAAGCTGACCTGGGGCCCGATCCGCCACATCATCGGCCACAATATTGCTATTTATCACAAGAACCCCGACGGCATCACGATCGAGTTCTTCACCGACCTCGACCAGATGCACGACGAGGAGCTCGGCTACTTCGAGCCGCGGCCCTGGCACCAGGACCGGCCGCAGCGGCCGAAAGTGTGGGGCGACGATACGCCGTCGAACTGGTGGGGGCCGATGTCCCACGGCTCGCCGCAGCATGCGTCGGCGCTCGCCCAGCCCGCCGCCACAGTCCACCACGGCCTGCAAGGTGCCGGGGCTCCCGCGCGCAAGCCGGCGCTCGCCGAGGCGCGGGTCAAGCAGGCACAAAAAAAGAGCCGCGCCTCGCGAAAACCGCGGCGCGGCTGACGGCTACTTGGAAATCGGCTGGAGATGCCTTAGATCATCAACTCATCTTCGGCAGCCTTTCGAGCGTTAAAGCAGATTGTGAAGTCGCTGCCGGCCGATTTCGGCTATGCGGCGCAAGCAATTGAGCTGGCGAGCGTTTTGGGGAATAGTTCAACGGTAGAACATCGGACTCTGACTCCGAGAATCTAGGTTCGAATCCTAGTTCCCCAGCCACGATTCCCAAACATTCCCGTACATTCTTATTGCTTTCCGGCGTTGCCAGTCGCCGCGCGGGCGATCAGCGTCTCGGCTAAAATGCGCGCGCGCCGCGCGTGCTCGGGGAGATCGGGATCAAGCCGTTCCTCGGTTGCGATCATCAGAAGCCCGCCGTCGGGTGTTCGCTCAGTCTGGATTTCTGGCGGCAGTTCGACACCGGAGGCAAGCGGCGCCGACAAATAGGCGACCCACGGGATATGGAAGATGGATCGCGGAAACGTCGGCTCGGCAGGAATCATCGGGCCTTCGACCAGCCTATGTCCTCCGCCTTTACCAATTGGCACCCAGATCGTGTTCGCCCGAAACGCCTGCACGCATGCCCACGGACTGAGCCATATCGCGTGGATCGCAAGCAGAGCAGCCTTGAACAGGCCGAACGTCACAATCGCCGGGCCTGTAGACACTTTCCAATCGCCCGTTTTCAGCCACAAAGTGTTATCTCCCATTCCGATCCACAATCTCATCCGGTGCGATATCGTGGCGATCGTCGTATGGGCTGCGGCGCTGTAGCCTTTTTCGGGCCGCGTATGACCGTATTCATCACGGATGATATTATGGCCGATGATCTCGGCAATGCGCGAGCGGACAACCGCCAGCGGATATTCCTTCATGGCCGGAAGATCGATAACCTCCCAATCAGGAAAGATACTCGCATCAATTTCAGTTAGCGCGTCGAGCGTGGTTAGAAATTTCGAGGCCAACCAACCGGGACTTACCAGGGGAGCGGAAAGGGGCAATCGAATCGAATAATCGAAGGCTAACGCGTTCATTCCTTTCTCCTGGCCGAGGCTCATGTACGACGTCGATATTCAGGCCTGCGTCACCGAAAATCTTTCTGGCATAATCCGCTACGGCCTTCTCTGAAAAGTACCAGCGGAGGGGTCGGCCTGCGGCTGCTTGTACCTGGTCCACAGCCTGCTCCATAAGTATTTCGGCAAGGATGGCCCTACCTCCAACACTATCCAAGAAACCCGCATATCCGTCCTTGATTTCGACCATCGTACCAGTCGAATGTTCGTAGTCATCGAAGGTGACCGATCCGGCAACTTTCGGAAGCGAATAACCCATATAAGTCGGCGTCGGATTTTCCGGATTGACGATGCTCTTTATGTAATTCTCGTAATCGAGGCCGAGGTCATTCGTGCGTTTGTCCTTCGTGGTATCCGGGCAAAGTCTGGGCTCGTCATCGTCGACTAGATTGGAGGATACGGCAGCGGCATCTATGGCAACGGTGCTGTCTGAAAGGACGCGGCCGACGATCCGACCTCGCGCATCTCGAAATACGTCATCGTCGAGCTGCGCCGAGAAAACGCGTTGTCCACCGTCCGGGTCGACGTACGTCAGATGGAGCAGGGTCTCGTCGCGATTCCAGAAATACCGCAATCCAGGTATCTCCGGCACCTCGCCTTCAACACGAACATTGTTAGGCGACGGGATGAACAAAAGCCCAAACGCGGCTGCAGCGGCGCCAATCGGCCCAAGCATGCGTGCCGCATAGGTGCCAAGCTCTGCCACCTGCGCGGCGTCGCTGCTTGCTCTTCAGCGAAAATCCAAACTATCGGTCGCCCGCCGCTGGCTGCCATTTGCCGAGTGGCCTGACTCACAAGGTCTTTGGCGCGTCCTTGCGCAGATCGGAGCGCGACAAAGCATCGATCAACCGCGCAATGCCCGCGTGGCCTTCTAATTTGGCAAGGCCCTTAAGCGCCATGCCGCGAACCCACCATTTTGCGTTCGACGCCAAAACCTGATGCAAGATTGTCCTGTTCTTCTCGGGAACCGGCGGATTCATTCGCCGTCGATCATAAACGCAGCTCAAGCGCGAGAATGTTTCTGGTACGTTCTATAACTGCCATGCTTAGAAATTCAACCGAAAAAGCATGCTTGTGGAGACACGCCCGTGGCTCGGAGCAACTCTTTATTTCGCTCTCAGTATGGCCTCACCCGCTTGCATCCCCTCCTCCGGATCGTTCGCCGGGTGCGTGGCAGTTTGTGAGACATTCTGATCGTGGGTGGTTTTGCCGGCCTGCGCCGAGCGTGCGTTTGTGACGATGCCCAACGAACGGCGATGTCGGCGGACAATCGCGGTCAACGGAGCGCTGGCGCCTTGCAGCGCCTCGGACTTGAGAAATGGCCAGTCGCGCCGTGCCCGCCTCGACGAGCAGCGTTGCCCCTACTGAAAATGCGACAGCACCCAGGCCACGGCCCACTTCACCGCTGCCTCGACCACCCAGCCGGCCAGCACGGCGACGGCGAAGCCAAGCGAGGCCCAGGTGGCGAGTTTTGAGCGCGACAATTCGAGAGCTGCGACCGTCGGGCGGATCATCTCGACTTTCTCGGCGTGCAGATCGAGCTTTGCCGCGAGCTCCCGCAGCGCCGCGGCGTTGTCGGCGTGACGGCGCGCCTGCAGCTCAAGATTCTCGTCAAGGCGCCGCTGC
>JASHQO010000492.1 GCA_030039105.1 Xanthobacteraceae bacterium | reverse complement strand
TCGTATTTGTCGTCGAGCTTGACGTCGCGCAGCGCCATTGCGGAGGGCCTCCAAAGCGCCAGTTTGCCCCCGGCACGGCGATATTGCCAGAGGCCGGCAGCTACAAGGCCATATAGGGCAAGCCAGCCGCGCGACAATGCCAACGTCTTGACTCGTAGCCGCATTTTTCAGCAGGCTCACGATCGCCGTTGCGGCTTGCCGCGCCAAGGATGAGGTGCAAGCTGCGGCCACAAACCACGACAGGAGAACTGGTGATGGGACGGATAACTATTCTGCGCGGCGCGATCTTGTTGGTCGCGCTGCCGGCGAGCAACGCAATGGCGCAGACGCCGGCTGCCATTGCGGCGCCCGATAAGACGATCGTCGCGACTTATCATGCAGAAGGCGCGCAGATCTACGACTGCAAAGCCGGCGCCGACGGCAAGCTGACGTGGATATTTCGCGAGCCAATCGCGAGCCTGCTGCTCAATGGCAAGACGGTCGGCCGCCACTACGCCGGGCCTACCTGGGAGAACGCGGACGGCAGCGCCATCGTCGGCAAGGCGTCGGGCAACGCGCCGGGCGCCACGGCCAACGACATTCCCTGGCTCAAATTGGATGTCGTCAACAAGCGCGGCAACGGAGCGCTGTCCGACGTCACGACCGTGCAACGCATCAATACCCATGGCGGCGTTGCGCAGGGCGCTTGTGACAAGGCCGGCGACTTCCGCGCCGTCGCCTACTCTGCCGATTACGTTTTCCTGCGCTAGACGCGTCCGACGCTTTCATACGGCCGTCCGCAGCCAAACTCCGGCGGCACATTCGATTGTCCGAGCGCACTGGGCGCGCCGCGGTGGTTGCGGCGGCGCGCCGAGGCACCACAGTTCACTGTACGTACTTTATCTCAATTTGAAGTTGTATACAACCGTACGATAAGTGGCAAGAAAACCCTTTTTGACACGGCCGCGACGCCTTGCTGCGGTTCCACCAGAATTTTTTCTTCAGAGCTTTTCGGTGTCGCGCCTTTGCAACACGGAACTTTGACGTCAAATTAACCTTTATTAACGATTAAAATTGACGTTTAACGTCGCGTTAGCCATCATCAACAAATCGTTAATGCCGGGAGAGGCCATGTCGGGTGAGTATGCGTGTCTCGAGGGCAGTCTGGCGGTGACGTTGTGTGCGCAGGAGTACGATCCAACCACCGTCACTGCGCATTACAACCAGTACGCTCCGGCGGCCGACAAATCCGCGGCGAATCCTGACGAGCACATCAAAAGACCGGCACCGGTAGAGCCAAACATCTTCGCAGATGCCGCCAAGGTCCTGCGCTCGTTCAATACCTGGACCTTCAAGCGCGAGCAGCCGTCCGACGCGCAGCTCATGGTGCAGGTGATTGCCGAGGCCATCGCGGGACGGAGGCCCGTTCCCTTTTTGCTCTATTGGGGAAAGGGCCCGCGCCACAGCGCGGCCGCGCCGGAGGCGAAGTGTCTCGACTTCCTTGCCGCGCTGGCGGCGCGCGTGCGCGACGCCTACACGCCCGGCGCGGCCATCAAGCTGATATTGACCGACACCCACGCCGAACTGAACGGCCATTCCCCGCGGGACATCGAGACATATTTCGACGACATCCGTTCGGAAGCAAATCAGCGCGGCTTCGAAACGTGTCTGTTGGGTCAGTTGGTGAAATCTGCCGGCAGCCTGGCGACGGCCGCAGCTCTCGATGAAGCCGTCTCGGCGAAAATGATGGCATGCCTCGTCGACAGTGCGAACAAATGGTACCGCGGCAGCGCCACGCCGGAGCAAGGCGCATTGGCCTATCTGCGGATGAACCTGATCGAGCAACGCGTCGTCGAGCGCGCATTTCCCGGTTCGATTTTCATCACCTTCAACGGTCGCCAGCTACGGGCGCTTTTCCCGCGGCAACTGCCCATTTTCTACATGTACTCGCTGCGCCGCGGAACCAGCGTGAAGCCGTGGTTTATGCCCGCCGAAACGCCGGCGGCGCGGCTTGAGAGCCAATCCGGCAACTCCGCGGACGCCTAACTCATCGGCGGATCGCCGGCTGCATTCATTCGGGCACGGGTGCCATGTTGGAATACAAGGTGCTTCCCGCAGGCGACACGGCGCTCGTCGTCGAGTTTGGCGATCGCATCGATCGCTCGCTGAGCGCCGCCGTTCTGTCATTGGCGCGAAACCTGGACACCGAACAGATTGCCGGAATCGTCGAGACCGTCCCGACGTTCCGTTCATTGATGGTGCATTACGAGCCGCTCGTGCTTCCGGCGAGCGCCCTCATGGCCAAAATCGACGAGCAGATTAAAAAGCTCACGGCCCGCGAGATCATCGGCCGCATGTGGCGCCTGCCGGTCTGTTACGACCCGGGCTTCGCGATCGACCTGGACGACGTGGCGCAGCGGGCCGCGCTCTCCCGACAGCGGGTCGTCGAGCTTCACAGCGGGCAAATCTATCACGTCTACATGCTCGGCTTTCTTCCGGGCCAGGCCTATATGGGCGAAGTCGCGGCCGAGTTGGCGCTCGACCGCCGTGCAACGCCGCGAACGAAGATCCCGGCCGGATCGCTGGCGATCGCAGCGAGGATTTCGTGCGTGTTTCCGCTCGAGACCCCGTGCGGCTGGCATGTGATCGGGCGCTGTCCGATACCGCTGTGGGATCGTGCGCGAGCGACCGCGCTGCTCGCGCCGGCGGACAAGGTGACGTTCGTACCGGTCTCGGTCAGGGAATACGAGACGTTGGTGACCCGCGCGGCGCAGGGCATTCTCAGGATCGAGCCAGTCAGCGACTGCGTCGAGGCGGTGGCATGAAGCCTGCGCTGCGCGTCCTATCGGCGGGCCTGTCGACCACGGTGCAAGACGCCGGCCGTTATGGCTTCCAACGGCTCGGCGTCTCGCTCGCCGGCGCCCTTGATCCGGTGTCGCTCCGCGTCGCCAACCTGCTTGCCGGCAATCCGGAAAACACCGGCACTCTCGAAGCGCTCTATGTCGGCCCGAGCTTTGCGGTCGAAGCTGACGACGTCCGTCTCGCTTTCGCCGGCGCCGACGCGGCGATCGAAATATACGCCAACGCCGACGCCGGCAGAGGCGACAAGCTGACGCCGATGCGGAGCGCGCGCGTTCGTCGCGGCCAGGTCATACGCATCGGCTCGCTCAAGAAGAGCGCCAGCCTTTACATCGCGGTGGAAGGCGGCTTCGACATCGCGCCGGTTCTCGGCAGCGTGTCCACCGATAGCCGCGGCATGATCGGAGGCTGGAACGGCCGCGCGCTGGCCGACGGCGACGTCCTGCCGCTGAAGCGCGCTGCGGCGAGCGAACGCGACGAATTCCGCATCGACGGCCTGCAGCTTGCCGCGCCGCGCCGCTTCCGCGCCGTGCTCGGGCCGCAGAACGATTATTTTTCAACCGGCGAGATCGAGCGTTTCTTCTGCCACGAATACACGGTAAGCGCGGAATCGAATCGCATGGGCTTGCAGCTCGAAGGCACGCCCATCCACCATCGCCATGGCTTCAATATCGTCTCCGATGCAATCGCGACGGGCTCGATCCAGGTGCCTGGGAGCGGTCAGCCGATCGTGCTTTTGGCCGATCACCAGACGACGGGCGGCTATCCTAAGATCGCAACCGTGATCTCGGCGGACTTGCCGGCGCTGGGGCGACTGGCGATCGGGTCGAAGATCGGTTTCACGCCGATCACCATGGACGAAGCCGCTACCGCCCGGCGCCAGCTTTCCGCCACCCTCGACGCCATCCCGGGCAAATTGGTTCGCATGCCCACCGCCGCCATGGACGCTGCGCAACTGCTGGCGTGCAACCTGATAAGCGGCGTGCACGACGCGGCCGCATGACAGGCGGAGCGCGATCGACCATGTCCACGACCGAGACCAATCCGATCGGGGAAGCCGCCGCCGCGCGGGACAATCACGTGGTGCGCGGCATCATGTTCATGATCGGCGCCACCGTGATGTTTGCGATATCGAACGCCTCGAGCAAATGGCTGGTGGCGATTTATCCGGTCGGCGAGGTCATGTTCGGGCGTTCGCTGTCGTCGCTGATCGTGGGCTCGGCCTTCATGCTTCCAGCGACGGGCTTGGCGGTCTTTGCCACCAAGCGCGTCCGCGACCATCTGGCACGCGGCCTGTCGCAGGCGATTTCGCAGACATTTACGGTTCTGGCCTTCAGCCTGATGCCGCTTGCCGGAGCGGTGGCGATCAATTTTTCCGCCCCGCTGTTTTCGGCGCTGATCTCGGTGCTGTGGCTGAAGGAACGTTCCGGAGCGGCGCGCTGGGGCGCGCTGCTCGCCGGCTTCGCCGGCGTCCTGGTCATGGTGAGGCCGGGCGCCGACTCGTTCCAGCTCGGCGCATTGTTCGCGCTGGCCAACGCGGTCATGTACGGCAGCGTCACCGTGGCGGTGCGCGGCATGAGCAAGACCGAATCGGCAAATACGCTATTGATGTGGCAGCTCGCGACGCTGGCGGTGTTCCACGCCTTCCTGCTGGTCTTCGGATTCCGCTGGCCAACGGCGCAGCATGCCGGACTGTTCGTCGCGATGGGTGTCGCCAACACGGCCGCGCAATATCTGTGGACCAAGGCGTTGCACGCCGCTCCAGCCACGGCCGTATCGCCGTTCTACTATTTCCTGCTGGTCTGGTCCTTGGTCCTCGGCTTTGCCGTCTGGGGCGACATCCCGACGATCAGCCTGCTCATCGGATCGGCGATCGTCGTCGCGTCCGGATTGTTCCTGCTCTATTACGAGGCCCAGCGGGGAACCGCGCCGCGAACGGCGCTGAAGACGGCCGACGCCCCCGCGGCGCGCAACGCCTAGACCGCGATGCGATTAAGTGGAATCGGATCGTGGTCTGGTTTTTTCGTCGGAGCATGATCTTTTCGGAAAACCGGCCTCACTCTCGGATCAAGTCCGAGGGCAGGCTTTTCCGGATCATGCTCTTGTCGTTCCCGGCGACGGCGCGCCGGCGCGGGTGCAGCCGGCCGCGGCAGCGCATCAGGCCGCCATGACTTTTTGCTTCGTCGAATCGGCGACCAGGTCGACGATCTGCGCGAACGGCGCGGGCTTGCCGAACAGATACCCCTGCGCATTCTCGCAACCGAGCGCCTTGAGAAAATCGCGCTGCACCGTCGTCTCGATGCCTTCGACGGTCACGCTGATACCCAGTGCCTGGGCGATGCTGAGCACCGCCTGGATGATGGCGACCTGGTCGCTGCGCGCGGCCATGTCGGTCACAAAGCTGCGGTCGATCTTGATCGTATCGAGCGGGAATTTCCGAAGATAGCTCAAGGCGGAATATCCCGTGCCGAAATCGTCGAGCGCGATGGAGACGCCGAGCTCGCGTAGCTGGCGTAGCGTGGACAGGGTGTGATCGTTGTTCTCCAGCAGCAGGCGTTCGGTGATTTCCAGCTCGAGCCGGTGCGCCGCCACTCCGCTGGTGACCAGCGCGCATTGCACGATCTCGACCAGATCGGGCGCCGAAAACTGCACGGGCGACAGGTTGACGGCGAGTTTCTGGTGCTCGGGAAGTCTTGCGATTTTGCTGCAGGCTTCGGTCATCGCCCATTCGCCGAGCCGCGCCATCATCCCGGTATCTTCGGCCACCGGGATGAATTCCGACGGCGGCACGAAACCCCTGGTTGGATGATTCCACCTGGCGAGCGCTTCGAAGCCGACGATGCTGTTGTCCTGCAGCCTGACGATCGGTTGATAGTACAGTTCCAGCTCGTTGCGCTCGATCGCCTCGCGCAGATCGACCTCGATCTCGCGGCGGCCGATCATTTCCTTTGTCATCGACGCTTGATAGAACTGATAGCTGTCCCGGTCGTGCTCCTTGGCGGCATAAAGCGCCAGATCTGCCGCCACCAGCAGGTCGCCGGCGCTTTCGCCGTCTGCCGGACTGACGGCGATGCCGACGCTGATGCTGGTTTGGACGCGATAACCCTCGAGCTCGAATGTCTCGCGCATCGTCTTTATAAGGCAGTCGGCAAGGTCGCCGAGCGCGGTCCGCGTTTTGGCGTAGCGGACTATGACGGCGAACTCGTCGCCGCCAAGGCGGGCCAGAATGTCGGTAGAGCGCAGAGCGGATTTCAGCCGTTCAGCCGTCTGCTGCAACAGCAGATCGCCGATACGGTGGCCCAGCGTATCGTTGATGATCTTGAAGCGGTCGAGATCGAGCAGCAGGATGGCGTAGTCGATCTGACCGGACACCCGGACGGCGCTCCGGCTCTGGTCGTGAATCTCGGCAAGCGCCGAGTGAAAGCCGCGGCGGTTAAGCAGGTTGGTGAGCGAGTCCTCCGATGCCAGCCGGCCGGTGGTTTCGAGCGCAGCTTCGAGCTCCCTGGATTTCTGCTGGACTCCCGCTTCGCTTCGCAGCAAGAGCTCCATCGCTGCGAGCGTGACCAGGGTCAGAAAAAAGATGGCGATGCATTCCGTACGCAGCTCGGCATAGGAGCCGGCCAGCACCTCGTCCTCGTCGAGGCTGACGCTCACCCAGAGCGGGTGACCTTTGACCTTGCGCAACGCGACCAGCCGCGTATGCCCGGTGGCAGAGTCGGACTCCTTGAACGCGGTATTGGAGCGGCTTTGTATCCGCGCGAACAATTCGGTGCCGCGGATGTCCTGGCCCATCCTGAAGCTGTCCGCCTGGCCGCCAGCCGCGCGCACTACGCCGTCGACGCCGATCATTGCGATCGAACCCGACGAAGCCAAATCGACTTTTTCATAGAAGTTCGTGAAGTGCTCGGGATCGAGCGAGACCACGACGACGCCGCCGAAGGTGCCATCGTTGTTCGAGAAACGCCGTGAAAGCTGGACCGACCACTTGCCGCTGACCCGGCCGATAAGCGGCTTGCTGATGAAAAGCCGATCTTCCTTGCTCTCCAGTTGCGCCTTGAAATGCTCGCGATCGCTCAGATCGATCAGCGGCGCAGGTTGCGGGCCGGCGCTCGACGCGCGCATGACGCCTGCCGCGTCGATGATCGATACCTGGACAATGATGTCTCCCGGTATGTCGACGCTGTGCAAGATCGAGTTGTAGTCCATCGTGCCTTTTCGCGCTTCGATATTGTGCCGCAGATAGAACAATACGCTATCGAGCTCGTCGATCGAGCGCAGAACGTTTTCTTCAAAGACCATCGTGAAACTTTGGCTGGTGCGTTCGGCGTCCTTGATGTCGCCGCGCACGTCCTGCATGTATTTGAGAAAGACGCCGAACCACAGCATCACGATGATGACGACGCCGAAGATCGCAGAGCTGCGACGCTCCGCAATCAGCTTAGGTAGCTGAAACAGATTCAAATTCATCCACACGGGATACAGCCCACGGTTCGGCGGGTGATAATCTAAACCACGGGCGTTTCGAGTTCTTTGCCTGCCATGCATCACTGCGAACATGGAAAGAAATCCGTTAACGGCGACGCGAAGAATGTTGTATACGGCGACAACGCGCGCGATCGGCCGCTCGACGCGGCAGCAAACAGCACAGACGGTCTCAACCAAGGAGTGCAGAATGGCGCGCCACCATGCGGCAATCGTACCGGTGCCGGCGCCGCCGTATCCCGGTCGGGAACCGGCCGGCGTCGTATGCCGCGCCTTGAACCCGTGCTAAGTTCAACTTCGTCAAATCGGGAGACGCCAAGCCATGACCCCCCACCTCAAGGTCGCGACCGTCACGCAATCGGATATCTCACCGGCCGAATGGCAGGCGCGGCTCGATCTCGCCGCCACCTACCGGCTGATCGCCCATTACGGGTGGGGCGACGTCATCTACAATCACTCGTCGATGCGGGTGCCCGGCGAGGAGCGCAAATTCCTGATCAAACGCCACGAGCTGCTCTACACCGAGGTGACGGCGTCGAACCTGGTCAAGGTCGCGATGGACGACGACCTCGACGAATCGGCCGGCGTCAACCGGCCCGGCTTCACTCTGCACGGCGGCGTGCTCTCGGCGCGGCCTGACGTCAACTGCGCGGTCCACGTCCACACCGAGACCGGCATGGCGCTGGCCGGCCTCAAGCACGGCCTGCGCATGGTGTCGCAGCCGGCGGTGCGTTTCTTCAATCGCATCGGCTATCACGACTACGAAGGCATCACCGAGGACTTCGGCGAACGCGCGCGCATCAACGAGGCGCTCGGAAAAAATCGCGCGCTGATCATGCACAATCACGGGCTGCTCACGGTCGGGCAAACGCCGCGCGAAGCCTTCGTGCTGATGAAATCGCTGATCGAGGCAGCCGACATCCAGCTCCGCATGGAAGCGACCGGCGGCGCGCTGATCGAAATTCCGGCAGCGATTTGCGAGAAAACCGCGCATCAATACGAGCATCACGATTCCGGCCGCGGCTCGGCCGACTGGCCGGCCTATCAGCGCATGCTCGATGCGATCGACGGTAGCTGGCGCAATTAACGGCTCGTTAACCGGACTGGCACGACGATTGCATTGCGATTGCCATGACCGATGACCGCTATCTCACGCTATTGCTGTGGACGATCTGCGTGCTGATGTTCGCATGCAGCGTCGTGGCGCTGACCGAGCACCCGGAGTGGTTCGGGGCCTGACGAGGTAGGGCGGGTTAGCCGCGAAGCGGCGTAACCCGCCATGGAGCTGCACGGCGGATTACGCTTCGCTAATCCGCCCAGCATTACTTCGCGTATTTGCCGCCGGTCTGCTTGGTGTGCACGCCCTCGGCACCGCTCTCTCTGTGCTGCAAACGGGTGATGCGCGCCCAGGTGCGCTTGAGCGGATCGCGCACCTTGATGTGCAGCGTGCCGCAGCCCTCGCAGGTGAGCTCGATCTTGTCGCCGTCCATGAACGGATTGAGGCCGCGATGGTTGGTGCCGGTGGCGAGAATGTCGCCGGGCAGCAGGGTGTGGATCGACGTCACCCATTCGATGCAGCGCGGAATCTTGTGCGCCATGTCGTCGGTGTTGAAGTTCTGATACACCGTGCCGTTATTGGTGAGCCTGATCTGCAGCTTGTGCGGATCCTTGATCTCGTCGGCGGTGACGATATAGGGGCCGATCGGCGCAAACGTGTCGCGCGATTTCATCTGATAGAACACGTTGGTCGGCGGCACCACGCCGCGGGCCGAGCCGTCGATGAAGTTCGTGTAGCCGAACACGTATTTCATGGCGTCGGCGGCCTTGACGTGGGAGGCCTTCCTGCCGATCACGACGGCGATTTCAGCCTCGCCCTCGAACACGCTCGCCGCCATGTCGGGCAGCTCCATGGTGTCGCCATCGCCGATCACCGCGCTCGGCGACTTCATGAAGGCGTTGATCGGCGCCGGCTCCGGCAAGGTGCCGTCTTCCATGTAATTCACCGCCATGCAGACGATGTTCTCGGGCTTCGGCAGCGGCGGACGGAATTTGACCTTTGCGGCCGGCTTGCCCTTGCCCTTCTTGGCGGCGGCGGCGAGCTTGCCCTTATAGGTGCTCCACTTCTCGATCACGCCGCGGATGACGTCCTGCGGGCCGAGCGCCTTGATGCCTTTGACCACGCCCGACACGTCGACGACTTTGTCGCCGACCACCACGCCAAGCTTATAGTTGTCGAAAAACGCGAGTTTCATGTCTGCTCCTTGGAGTCCTCAATAGGCCAATGAAAGCGGCTTCCCTGCCCGCTGGCGAAAGGTTAGCCAGTCTTAGGCCTTTACGGAAGAAGCCCATGCCCGATTGACGCCGCTATCGCGTGGGCGTTTCTTTTGCGGCGCGGTGTGGCTCGTTGTGCTTGCAACCCGGACAGTAATCCGGCTGAGGGGCGATGGTGCTGCGACGCAAGCCCATTCTCTGCCTGCTGGCGGCGCTGCCGGCGCCGATCGTGGCGCGCGCCGGCCGCTACGGCGCGACCCATTGCGCCGCGACCCATTGCGCCGCGACCCATTGCGCCGCGCCGTAGCGGCGTGCACCGTGGCGGCGGGATTGCTTTGCGCGCATGTCCGATCTTGACGTCATCGTTATTGGCGCCGGCCACAACGGGCTGACCTGCGCCGCCTATCTCGCCGTGGCGGGATTGCGCGTACGCGTGCTGGAGCGCCGCGGGGTCGTCGGCGGCGCCGCGGTAACCGAGGAGTTTCATCCAGGCTTTCGCAACTCGACGGCGGCCTATGCGGTGAGCCTGCTGCAGCCCAAGGTCATCGGCGATCTCAAGCTGCACGACCACGGCCTGCGCATCGTCGAGCGCCGGGCACAGAATTTTCTGCCGTTGCCCGATGGCCGCTATCTGCTCAGCGGCGAAGGCCGCACCGAGCGCGAGATCGCAAAGTTCAGCGCCAAGGACGCGGCGCGTTACGGCGCCTATCAGGCCGAAATCGGCCGGGTCGCCGAAGTGCTGCGCAGCCTCGTGCTGGAGGCGCCGCCCAATCTGGCGCTGCCGCATATCGAGCTCGGCAGGCTCGCCGGCATCGCCAGGCGACTATGGCGCAACGACGCCGTTGCCGCCGCGCTGCGCCTGCTTCGCCAATCGGCCGGCGATCTGCTCGACGGCTGGTTCGAGTCCGATCCGATCAAGGCCGTGCTCGGGTTCGACGCCGTGGTCGGTCATCTGGCGAGCCCTTACACGCCGGGGTCCGCCTACGTGCTGCTGCATCACGTGTTCGGCGAGGTGAACGGCCGGCGTGGCCTGTGGGGTCACGCCATTGGCGGCATGGGCGCCATCACGCAGGCCATGGCGCGCGCGGCGCGCGGCCACGGCGCGCGCATCGACCTCGACGCCGCGGTGCGCGAAATCATCGTCGAGCACGGCCGCATTGCGGGCGTGGTGCTTCATAACGGCACGCCGATCCGCGCCCGCGCCGTGGTCGCCAACGTCGACCCAAAACACCTGTTCCAGGCTTTGCTGCCGCCAGGCGCGGTGCCGCGCGCCGTGGCGGCGCGGATGAAAATCTGGAAAGCCGGCTCCGGCACCTTCCGCATGAACGTGGCACTGTCGAAGCTGCCGGAGTTTTCCGCGTTGCCCGGTACCGGCGACCATCACACCGCCGGCATCATCCTGGCGCCGAACCTTGCCTACATGGACCGCGCCTATCGCGATTGCGTAGACCATGGCTGGAGCCGGGCGCCGATCATCGAGATGCTGATTCCTTCGACGCTGGACGACAGCCTGGCGCCGCCGGGCGCCCATGTGGCGAGCTTGTTCTGCCAACACGTCGCGCCGCGCTTGGCCGACGGCTCGTGGGACGCGCACCGCGAAACGGTCGCCGACTTGATGATCGACACGGTCGAGGCCTATGCGCCCGGCTTCAAGTCCAGCGTAATCGCGCGACAAAGCCTCTCGCCGCTCGACCTCGAGCGCATCTTCGGCCTGCCGAACGGCGACATCTTCCACGGCGCGCTGACGCTCGATCAATTGTTCTCGCTGCGCCCGATGCGCGGCCATGCCGACTACCGCATGCCGCTGCCCGGACTTTATCTGTGCGGCTCCGGCGCGCATCCGGGCGGCGGCGTGACCGGCGCTCCGGGACACAATGCGGCGCAAGCGGTGATCGCCGATCTCGTGCCGACGGAACCGTCGCCGTGAGATTTTGTGAATATCCGGCGAACAGCCATGACAGGCCAAAAATTTGCGGCTAAGCGCAGACAATGCCTTCTCGTCCCTATCGCATCGGCCGCTCGGCCACCGGCCTCGGCATGTTCGCCACCAAGCCGATCAAGCGTGCCGCCTATATCGTGACCTATCGCGGCCCGCGCCTGACCGACGAGGAGTCCAACCGTCTCGAAGCGCGCGGCGCCGCTTATCTGTTCGAGGTGAACAAGAAGGTCACGATCAACGGCGCGCCGCGCTACAACGTGGCGCGCTACATCAATCACTCCTGCCGGCCCAATGCCAAGCCGGTCGGACGCAACGGCGGCATCGTCATCGTGGCGCTGCGCCGCATCGAGCCGGACGAGGAGATCACCTACGACTACGGCAAGGATTATTTCTCCTATTTCAAGGAAGTCGGCGGCTGCCGCTGCGCCCATTGCCGCCGCAGGCGCGCCGCCAAGCGGCGGAAGCAGCGCGGCGCGGCGGCGCGGAAGACAAAGCGGCATTAGTGCGCCATCGTCCCGCTTCACACCCGATTGCCGGCGCTCCACAGCCAGAAATCGCGACCTTCCTCGCGCATGAATTTCGCCAGCACCATTTTGTGCACCTCGTCGGCGCCGTCGACCAGGCGGGCGGCGCGGGCGGCGCGATAGACCCATTCAGCGATGGTGTCCTTGGAATAGCCGCGGGCGCCGTTGAGCTGGATGGCGACGTCGGCGGCCTGGTGCAGGGCGTTGGCGACGTGCAGCTTCGCCATCGACACTTCCTTGCGGGCAAAATCGCCCTGGTCGAGCTTCCAGGCCGCGTGCATGGTGAGGAGCCGGCCGATATGGATGTTGTGGCCGACTTCGCCGAGCTTCATCTGTACGCTCTCTCGATCGGCGAGCTTGATGCCGAAACCTTCGCGGCGGCCGACATACTCTTGCGCGATCTCGACGCAGCGCTTGGCCCAGCCGAGCCAGCGCATGCAATGGGTGAGCCGCGCCGGGCCGAGCCGCACCTGCACCACCTTAAGGCCGTTGCCGATGCCGCCGAACACGTCGTCGTCGTGCACTTCGAGGCCGTCGAATTCGAGCTCGCAATGGCCGCCGTGCTCCTCCGGACCCATGATGTCGATGCGGCGCAGGATGCGCCAGCCCGGCTGGTCCTTGTGGAACAGGAACGTGGTGATGCCCTTGCGCTTGTCGTCGGACGTGCGCGCCGCGAGGATGAAGTGCGCGGCCCCGTCGGCGCCGGTGATGAACCACTTGCGGCCGTAGATCTTCCACGTATCGCCGCGCTTCTCCGCATAGGTCTTGATCATGCTCGGATCGGAGCCGCCGCCGGGCGCCGGCTCGGTCATGGCAAACGACGAGCGCACCTTGCCCTCGACGATCGGCCGTAGCCACTTCTCCTTCTGCGCCGGCGTGCCGAGCTTTTTCAGCACGTTCATGTTGCCGTCGTCGGGCGCCATGCAGTTGAGCGCCAGCGGCCCGAACAGCGAGCGTGCCGCTTCCTCATACATCACCGCCCAGGCGACGATCGGCAAGTCCATGCCGCCGTATTCCTTGGGCGACTGCGGCGCCCACAGCCCGGCCTTCTTCGCCTTGGCGCGCACCGGCTCCAGCCGCTCATGCGGGATGTTTTCGTGATCGGAGAAGTTCTCGCGATCCGCCTCGAGCGGCATCACGTGCTCGTCGACGAAAGCGCGCGTGCGCTTGCGTAAATCCTCGATCTCGGGCGAAAGGGAGAAATCCATGCCGGCGCCTCTCGTTGCGGTGCGGAGGGGGACGGCATAATCTTTAGCCTATCGCGCGGTCGCGACAAGCGTGTCACTGCGAGGGAGGCCATGGCCAATTTCACCCCAATCTCGGCGGCGATCGGCGGCGCATTGATCGGGCTGTCCGCGGTATTGCTGATGCTGTTCACCGGCCGCATCGCCGGCATAGCAGGAATTACCGGCGGCCTGTTCAACCCGAAGACCGACGATCGCATGTGGCGGCTGGCCTTCATTGCCGGCCTGATCGCCGCGCCGTTGGCCGCGGCGCTGCTCGGGCATCCGGTGGCGATGCCCGAGATGCCGGGCAGCATGATCGCCATCGCGGTTGCCGGCCTGCTGGTCGGCTTCGGCACCCGGCTCGGCAACGGCTGCACCTCCGGCCACGGCATCTGCGGCATCGCCCGGCTGTCGCCGCGCTCGATCGCGGCGACGCTGGTGTTCATGGTCGCGGCCATGATCGTCGTTGCGCTGACGCGCCATGGGATCGGAGGCTAGCACCATGCCCGCCATCGCCAGCCTCCTCTGCGGCTTCATCTTCGGTGCCGGCCTCGTCATCTCCCACATGGTGCAGACGACCAAGGTTCTGGGCTTCCTCGATGTGCTCGCCATTCCGAGCGGCGGATGGGATCCGACCCTCGTCGTGGTGATGGCGGCGGGCTTGCTCGTCACCGGCATCGGCTATGCGCTGATCCGGCCGCGCCAGCCGATCTTTGCGCCAAGAAGCCAGTGGCCGACGGCGAGCGCGATCGACCGGCCATTGCTGGCCGGAGCCGCGCTGTTCGGCATCGGCTGGGGCCTGGTCGGCCTTTGCCCGGGGCCGGCGATTGCGGACCTCGCAACGCTGTCACCCGGCGTGATCGTCTTTGTCGTCGCCATGGCGGTCGGCATGGCGGCCCACGATCTGTGGCAGCCGGGCGCGGACCGGCCGGTCGAGCAAAAACTCGCCACCGCGACCGACGGTTGATGGTTCGCGTCATGCTCGATCCGTCGCCACGCACGTCACCGCAATTTGCCCTGGACGAGGATCAGGTCGCCGTGCGCGACATGGCGCGCAGCTTCGCCGACGAAGTGTTTGCGCCGAGCGCCCTGGCCTGGGACGAGGCGCGGCATTTTCCGGTGGCCGAAATGCGCAAGGCCGCCGCGCTCGGCATGGGCGGCGTCTATATTGCGGAAGACGTCGGTGGCTCCGGGTTGTCGCGCCTGACAGCGACTTTGATCTTCGAAGCGCTGGCTACCGGCTGTCCGACCATCGCGGCCTACATCTCGATCCACAACCTCGTCGCCTGGATGATCGACGCCCATGGCTCCGAGGCACAGCGCAGGCAGTGGCTGCCGAGATTGTGCACCATGGAGCTGCTCGGCAGCTATTGCTTGACCGAGCCGGGCACCGGCTCGGACGCAGCGGCGCTTTCGACGCGCGCCGCGCGCGACGGCGACCGCTATGTGATCAGCGGCCAGAAGCAATTCATCTCCGGCGCCGGCGCCGGCGATCTCTACGCGGTGATGGCGCGCACCGGCGGCGAGGGACCATCCGGCATTTCGACCCTGATCGTGCCCGGCGATACGCCCGGCATCTCGTTCGGCAACAATGAGCGCAAGATGGGCTGGAACGCCCAGCCGACCCGCGCGGTGATTTTTCAGGACGTGCGCGTGCCGGTCGCCAACCGGCTCGGCGAAGAAGGTGCCGGCTTCAAGATCGCCATGGCCGGCCTCGACGGCGGCCGGCTCAACATCGCCGCCTGCTCGCTCGGCGGCGCACAAAAGGCGTTGGAAAAAGCGCTCGCTTACACCAAGGAGCGCAAGGCGTTCGGCAAGCGCCTCGACGAATTCCAGGCACTGCAATTCCGCCTCGCCGACATGGCGACGTCGCTCGAAGCATCGCGCGCGTTGCTGTGGCAGGCCGCCGCCGCGTATGATCGCAAAGCGGAGAGCGCCACCGCGCTGATCGCCATGGCCAAGCGCTTCGTTACCGACGCCTGCTTCGATGTCGCCAACCAGGCGCTGCAGTTGCACGGCGGCTACGGTTATCTCGCCGAATTCGGCGTCGAGAAGATCGTGCGCGACTTGCGCGTGCATCAGATCCTCGAAGGCACCAACGAGATCATGCGCCTGATCGTGGCGCGCAGCCTTGTCGGCCGATGAGCGAAGCGATCCTGCAGGACGGCGACGTCATCGTTCGCGCCTACGGCGGCCTGCGCCGCATCACGCTGAACCGGCCGCAGGCGCTCAACGCCATCACGCTCGACATGGTCGCGACCATGACCGCGTCGCTGCGGCAATGGGTGGACGACCCAGACGTCGGCGCGGTGATGATCGACGGCGCCGGCGGCCGGGCGCTCG
The DNA here is from genome assembly GCA_030039105.1 of Xanthobacteraceae bacterium. Lineage (GTDB taxonomy): Bacteria > Pseudomonadota > Alphaproteobacteria > Rhizobiales > Xanthobacteraceae > BOG-931. The sequence goes on along the minus strand of JASHQO010000492.1, from coordinate 11,156 downwards.
CCGCCGGCGGCGATATCCGTGCGATCTACGATGCGGCGAAGGCCGGCGGCACGCTGCCGGCGCAATTCTGGGCGGGCGAATACCGGCTCAACGTCCTGATCGCGCGCTATCCGAAGCCGGTGATCGCGATCATGAACGGCCTGGTGATGGGCGGCGGCGTCGGGCTGTCGGCCCATGCATCGCACCGCATCGTCACCGAGCGCTCGTCGGTCGCCATGCCGGAAGTGGTAATCGGCTATTTCCCGGACGTCGGCGTATCGTTCCCGCTGGCGCGGGCACCGGGCTTTGTGGGTACGCATATCGCGCTGACCGGCTCACGCCTCAATGCGGCCGATGCGATCTATTGCGGGCTTGCCGATGTTCACATCGAGAGCGCGAAGCTTGGGACCTTGCCTGATGCACTCGCCAATTGCCGCACCGCCGGGGAGATCGACGCTCTCCTTCGGGCCATATCCTCGGCTGCGCCGGAGGGCAGCCTGGAGGCTGACCGGCAAATGTGGATCGATTCGTGCTACAACGCCGACGATGTCGAGACCATCGTTCAGCGGCTGTACGACGCCAAGTTCGGAGCGGCTCACGTGGCGGGCGTTATCATGCTCAAAGGCTCGCCGACCTCGCTCAAGGTCACATTGCGCAATCTGCGTTCGGCGCGATCCTTCAAGCGCCTGGAGCAAAGCTTCCAGCAGGACTATCGGATTTCGTTGGCCTGCGTTGCCGAACACGATTTCATCGAAGGCATCCGCGCCGCCATCGTCGACAAGGATCGCAATCCGGTATGGCAGCCGGCTACATTGGCAGGCGTCACGCCGGACATCGTCGACCGTTACTTCCGCCCCCTCGGCGCGCAGGAACTGACATTCCCCGATTGAAGGAAGGCGAACGCAATGTCGAACATCGGATTTATCGGCCTCGGCAATATGGGTGGGCCGATGGCGGCCAATCTCGTCAAAGCCGGCGAACACGTGCACGGCTTCGACGTCGTGGCGGCGGCGCGCGATGCCTCCGCCAAGGATGGCGTGCAGATCGTTGCCAATGCGCGCGCGACCGTCGAGAACGCCGACATCGTCGTCACCATGCTGCCGGCCGGCGAGCACGTGCTGTCGGTATGGAACGACATCGCGCCCCATGCGCGGCAGGGCACGCTGTTCATCGATTGCTCGACCATCGATGTCGCCAGCGCCCGTCAAGCGCACAAAATCGGCGCGGCGAACGGCATCGCCACCCTCGACGCGCCGGTGTCCGGCGGCGTCGGCGGCGCCAAGGCGGCGACGCTGACCTTCATGGTCGGCGGCTCGACCCATGCGTTCGAACGCGGCAAGCCGGCGCTCGAGCGCATGGGCAAGCGCATCGTGCATTGCGGCGAGGCCGGCAACGGGCAAGTCGCAAAAATCTGCAACAACATGATCCTCGGCGCCTCGATGATCGCGGTCAGTGAAGCTTTCGTGCTCGGCGAAAGGCTTGGCCTGTCGCATCAGGCGATGTTCGACGTGGTCGCGGCCTCGTCGGGCCAGTGCTGGTCGCTGACCAGCTATTGCCCGGTACCGGGGCCGGTGCCGGCGAGTCCGGCCAATAACGGCTACAAGGCAGGCTTCACCGCCGCCTTGATGCTCAAGGACCTCAAGCTCGCCAAAGCAGCCGCGGATTCAGTCAAGGCCGACACCGCGATCGGGGCGCATGCTGCGCGGATCTACGAGCGCGCCGCTGAAGAAGGCCTCAGCGCCGAAGATTTCTCGGCGATCGTCAAGCTCGTGCGCAATCGCTCGGACGCGCGCTGACGCGGGCCTAGAGCGGGATGAGTTTTGGTCGAATCGTCATCCCGCTCCAGCCTTTTGCTGGCGCATGATCTTTTCCGAAAACCGGTTGCCACCCTCGGATCGAGTCCGAGGGCCGGCTGTTTCGGGATCATGCTTTAATGCGCGGTCTGCGTTTCGCGCGGCGCGCCGCCGCCGAGCGCCACCTTGGCGTCGGCATTGAGCCGCGAGTGCGCCGCCTTCATCAGCTTGCCGAGATAATGCTCGGCGACCGTGATCGGCGGATATTTTTCCGCCGCGCCCATGCAACTCGGGAAGCAGCGGATCACGGCGTCCGGGTTCGGATACTGGAAGAACACCAGCGAGATGCGATCGGTCGGCACCGCGTCCGGCGGCGGCACCGCGACCCGATGCAGGGTCGACACCCAGCGGTCGTTCGACCAGCGCATCAACAGATCGCCGATGTTGCAGCAGAAACCGTCGCGCGGGATGTGTACGTCGATCCAACCGCCGTTGCGATGCTTGACCTGCAAGCCGCCCGGCACGTCATCGCCGCGCACGAAGGTCATGGCGCCGTAGTCGGTATGCTGGCCGGCGCGCAGTTGCCCGGGCTGCGGCTGACCGCGCACCGCCGGGTAGCGGATGATGCGGGTGACGCTGGCCTGGCGGTCGAATTTTTCGGCGAAGTAGGTTTCGTCGACTTCGAGCGCAACCGCCATGGCGCGCAGTACGTTCGAGGCCAGCCCCTGCATGGCGTCATAATAGGCCAGCATGGTTTGTTTGAAGCCTTCCGGCCGCGCCGGCCAGATGTTCGGCGCGTACATCTGCGCGCTGGTGGCATCGACGCAGGAAGCGAGGTCAGCGGTGCGCTCGGGGCCGAAGGCGAACGCCTCCTGGATGTCGGGCGGCGCCACCTGGCCCATGGAATAGGCGACCGAGCGATCGCCGAGCCAGTTGTAGCCGCGGCTGATCTTGGCCGGCGGCCGCTGCACCTTCATCTTCTCGTCGACCGGCAAGGCGAAGAAATCGATTGCCATCTGCCGCGTGGTTTCGATCAGCGCTCGCGGCACGCCGTGGCCGGCGACGATGAAAAAGCCGGTATCGACGCAAGCGGCATCGATCTGCCGCGCCACGTCGCGCTTTTCGGCCGCACTGCCGTTGCGCAGCGGCGATACGTCGATTGTCGGGATCGCGGTTTCGGCGGCCATGGCGCGCCCTTTCGTCCAAGCTGTTGCAAAAACCGCCCGACTATATCTCCATGGTATTTTGCGGCAACGGCACGAGAGCGGGGCCTCCCACCGGGAGTTGTCATGAACCGAAGGTTCGCGATCGCATCTTTACTGGCCAGTGCGGGCGCCGTGCTGGCGCCGCGCCCTGGACGCGGCCAGGCCGGGCTTCCAAGTCGTCCGATCCGCATCATCGTGCCGGTGTCGCCGGGCGGCGGCGTCGATACTTTCGCACGCCTGATCGCGGCCAAGATCGGCGAGCAGCGCCACGGCGAGTTCGTGGTCGAGAACCGCACCGGCGGCAATGGCATCGTCGCCGGCCTCGACGTGCACCGTGCGGCGCCGGACGGCAGCATGGTGCTGTTCCACGCCTCGACCCATAACGTGGCGCGGCTCGTCATGCGCGACGTGCCGTACGATCCGATTGCCGATTTCACGCCGATTGCGCTCGCCGGCGAAGCGCCGTTGCTCCACATCATCGCCAACAACCGGCCGGAAAAGACGGTGAGCGACATCGTCGCCGCTGCCAAGGCGAAACCCGACGACTGGTCGTTCGCCACGGCGCAACTCGGCGCGCCCGGCCATCTCGCCGAGATCGCATTCAACCAATATACCGGGCTGAATGTGCCTGTCGTCGTCTATCGCGGCACGGCGCCGGCGGCCAACGACGTCGCCGGCGGCCATGTGCCGATGATGATCGAAGCGATGCTCTCGCTGCTGCCGCTGGTGAAGGGCGGCAGCGTACGCGCCGTCGCGGTGACCGGCAAGACGCGCAGCGCGCTCGCTCCCGAGATTCCGACCATGGCGGAGCTCGGCCTGCCGCGGCTCGACTTCGGCGCCTGGTGGGCGATGTGGGGACCGCCGGGCATGCCGGCCGCGCTGGTGCAAACCCTCAACGGCTTCGTCAACGACGCCGTCACGGCGCTGGCCGCCGCGGGGCGGCTCGAGGCGCTCGGCATCGAGCCGGCGGCGAGAACGCCCGAACAATTCGCCGAATACCTCCGCGCCGACCTCGATCGCAGCGCCAAGCTGTTGAAGGCCGCGAATTTCGTGCCGCAATGACACGCCGCGCCGCGGCCGCGAGCTGCAATACACTCGACTCAATCCCGCAGCCTCGTTAAGTTATTCTGGGCTCGCGAGAAACAGGCGGACGATAATACCGGCAACGCGACCTTGCCGAGTCCGGTAAGCTCGCATCGCGAGGCGACGGCACCGCTTTGACAAACCGCTTCGGCTGCACAGCTCTGGGTCGATTGGCCGGCGCTTTCGCGCCGCTGGCGCTGCTCGTGCTCTCGATCCTACCGGCATCGGCGCAAACCACGTCCAACCTCGGACGCGACGTGAATGCGCTGTTCCAGGGCACCCTCGCGCAGCCGTCGGACTTCAACAACGCGCTGCAGTACGCGGCGCTGGCGCCGTCGATCGACATCGAATCGGCCATCAGCACCTACGAGCAGCTACTGTTCTACAATCCGCACCTGGCGAGCATCCGCTTCGAGCTCGGCGTGCTCTATTACCGGCTCGGCTCCTTCGAAATGGCGCGCGGCTACTTCGCGTCGGCGCTGAAGATGAAGGACATGACGCCCGGTCTGCGCGAGCGGACCGAGGAGTTGATCGCCACCATCGACAGGAAGCTGCAGCCCGATCAGGTCAATGGCTACGTCCAAACCGGCCTCCGGTATCAGACCAACGCCGCGCTGGGACCGGGGCCGCAGACCGTGCTGGCCTCGGGGCTTCAGTTCAACAACAAGTTTGCCGCCCGGTCCGACTGGAACTGGTTCGGCGCCTTCGGCGTCAATTACACCCACGACTTCGAAAACCAGCGCGGCGATGCCTTCGAAGCCTCGGCGGTCGGCTACGACGCGCAGCAGTTCACGCTGCATCAGTTCGATATCGGCTTGCTGGAGCTGCGCGCCGGCCCGCGCTTCGGCCTTCCGAACGAATACATCAACGGCCTGTCGATCAAGCCCTACGTGATCGCCAGCGGCGGCACGCTGGCAGACACGCCATATTACGACGCGCTCGGCGGCGGCGTGACGGTGCACGCCAATGCCGGCCAAGTCGCGCTCGACCCTTACGTCGAAGTGGTGAAGCAGAATTTCCGCAATTTGACGCTCTATCCGCTCGCCAGCGGCATGACCGGACCGCTATCGACCGTGGCCCTGCAGGCGTCCGGCCCGGTCTATTCGTCGCTGAACTTCCAATCGCGCATCAGCTACGCCCGCGCCGATGCCAACTTCAATCCCTACAGCTACAATAGCTGGGCCGCCGACATCTGGCTGCCGTGGAATTTCTCGCCGTTCGGCGACGGTAGGGTCTGGACGCTGATCCCCACCGCAGGCGTCACGTGGTGGCAATACGCTGCGCCCGACCCGACCATCGACCCGAACACTACGCCGAACGTCCTGGAATGGCGCGTCGGCCTCGGCCTTGAAGTGCCGATCTGGAAACTGCTCTATCTCGGGCTGCTCACCCAGTACCGCGTCGATCAATCCAACATCCCGGCGTTCTCGATGCGCGACTTCAGCGTCACCGCCGGTCCGACGTTGCGATTCTGAAAGGTAGCCATGCGATCATTGAGCCGCTTCATGGTTTCGCTGCTCGGCGTGGCGCTCGCTGTCGCGCCGGCGTGGGCGCAGCAAGTCGGCACCGCAACCGCTGTCAATCCGTTGTCGGAGAGCACGCCGCCCGGCGGCACGACCGCCCCGCTCGTGGTCGGTGCCCACATCGTCCACAAGGAACGCATTCACACCACGCCGCAAGGCACGGCGCAGCTATTGTTCACCGACAAGTCGTCGATGAGCATCGCGCCGAATACCGACATCGTCATCGACGAGTATGTCTACAATCCGGATGCCAATAACGGCCACATGCTGGTGTCGCTGGCCAAGGGCGCGTTGCGCTTCGTCGGCGGGCAATTGAGCCACCAGGGCGAGGCGACGATCACCACGACGGCGGCCACCATCGGCATTCGCGGCGCCACCGTGACCGTCATCCACGGCGCCACCGGCACCGAGGTCATCAATCACTTCGGCATCATCAAGATCACCAACGGCGCCGGCACGTTCCTGCTCACCCGCTCCGAATTCGGCGCGCTGGTCAAGAACTGGGAGACGCAGATCGTGGATCTCGGGCGCATCCCGCCCGGCGACGTTGCCTACTATCAGGCGTTCGCGATGAGTCGCTACGGCGAGAATGGCGGCGTGAGCGGATTTAACGGTGCCGCTCTCGGCCATTGCGGGTTCGGCCAGGTGCAAAGCACGAACTGTCCGCAGACGTTCTGGTCGCCGTCCAACGGCGAATCCGACGCCACGCAGATTCTCGGCAATGCGACGAACTTCGGCTCGGGCCAGATCACCCCGCCGCCGACACCGCCGCGGCGGCCGCCGCCGCGCTAACGGCGTGCCTTACAAGGTCGTCCAGATCAGCGTGACGCCTGAGACGAGCAGCAGCGCCATGACTGCACGCTGATAGCCGCGCTCGGCGAGCCTCTGATAGAGGAACGCGCCGAGCCAGGCACCGCCGATCGTGGCGGGAAGCACGATAGCGGCCTCCAGCGCGACCTGCCGCGTCAACAACCCGGATGCGGCGTGCGACACCAAGGCGAACGACAGGATCGAAATATTGAAAAATTGCAGGACGCTGCGGCGCTGCTCCTTGGCCCAGCCGCGGACGTCGGTCCAAATCACCGGGAATACGCCCGACAAACCGGTCAAGCCGCCGAGCACGCCGCCGCCGAAGCCGACGACGCCGTCGGCAATCTTGCCGCCCCATGCGCTCTCGGTCTGGCGTTTTCGTATCAGCACGTAACCGGGATAGACGATCAGGAAAATTCCGACGCCGAGCTTGAACAGCCGCGGGTCGATATGCGGCAACAGCCAGGTGCCGATCGGCACCCCGAGCACGCCGGGAACGACAAAGAACAGCACGCGCTTCCAGTCGATGGCGCGCCAGATCAGATGCAGGGTCTGTAGCTGCGACACGATCGAGCAGATGATCGCCAGCGAGGCCGCCGCGGTCGGCGGGATGGCATGGACCCAGATACCGAGCGCGGTGATGGCGGTGCCGAAACCGGTGAGCCCATTGACGAGGCCGGCGGCGAGCGCACCGCGAACGAGAAGAACAACCTGCTCCAGCCCCATCGAGCATGCCTGCGATGCCAAGCCCCGCGGGCACCATAGCAGACCGCCGGCCGCACAAGCGCCATCGCTGGGTCCGGAGTGCACGACGCTTGACGGGCCGATCCGCGCTTAATCGCCGCGGCGGCTGGCAAATCCGATCAAAATTCCGACCCCGATGGCAACCGCGAGCGCAAAGAGCGGACGCTGCTTGGCCTGGCCGGCAATGCGACCGAGGGCATCATTGCCGGCACGCGCGCCGGCCCGGACCGCTTCGTTACCGAAGCTCGTTGCTTCATCAAGCGCCGCGCGCCGGCCGCGGCGCAAGCGGCCGGTCAAATCGGCGAGGATCGGGGCGATCGCATCGGCGATCTGGTTGGCGGCGGTCGAGACACGGGAAGAGGCGCGTCTCCCGGCGTCCTGGCCGAGGGCGCCGAGTTCTTTTTCAATGGCCTGCAGGTGGTCGACGATAGCCGAGACGCGCGGGTCGAATTCGCTCGATCGGTGCTGAAACATTACCGTTCCTCCGCGCTGGTAGGACTCTCCTGTCCGGCACGCCCTTCCCAACAACACGAGCGCGCTACAAACGTTCCGCCGCCTGAACTTTCCGTTGCGCGCCGCGTTGTCTGGCGACCCCAATTCGAGCGGAGCATTGCCATGCCAGAGAGCCGTACCTCAAATCCGGATTTCAACCGCGCCTTCGGCGACGCCAAGAAGCAAGCCGCCAACGTCGCCGGCGAAGTACAGGGCGCCGCCGAGGACATCTACGGCCAGGCGCGAGACAGCGCCGCCCAGGTCGCCGATGCCACCACTACGGCGGCGCGCAAAACCGCCGGCTCCTTCGAGCGGGCGCTGCGCAATACGGTCGAGACGCAGCCTTACACGGCCGTCGCGATCGCCCTTGGGATCGGCTGGCTGCTCGGCCGCATGCACCGGCCGCTCTAGAAAAAGCAATCAGCCGCGCAACGCCACCATCTGGCCGCCGTCGGCGACGATGGTGGCGCCGGTGATGAAGCGGCCGGCGTCGGCGACGAGCAGCAACAGCGGGCCGTCGAGATCGCGCTCCTCGCCGAAACGGCCGATCGGGATGTCGCGCTTGAGCGCCTGGCCTTTCTCGGTCGCGAGATAGTCGCGATTGAGCTCGGTTTCGATCCAGCCCGGCGCGATGGCATTGACGCGGATGCCCTTGAAGGCGAGCTCGAGCGCCAACGCTTTTGTCATCTGGATCACGCCGGCCTTGGCGGTGGCGTAGGCGATGACGCCCTTGGCGACGCCGAAGCCGAGCACGGAGGCGACGTTGACGATGGCGCCGCCGCTAGCGGCCGCGAGCATCCGCCTGGCGCCCTCCTGCGCGCAATAGAACACGGCATCGAGATTGGTCGAGAGGATGCGGCGCCACTCATCTTCCGGCATTTCGACGGCGCGGGTGGCGTGCGCCACGCCGGCATTGTTGACCAGGATGGTCACGGTGCCGAACGCCCGTTCGGCGGCGTCGAACGCCGCCGCCATCGCGGCGCGGTCGCGCACGTCGGCTTCGACCGCCAGCGCCCGGCCGCCCGACTTCTCGATCCGCGCTTTCACGCTCTCGAGCCGCTCAACGCGCCGCGCCACCAGCACCACCGCGGCACCGTTCTCGGCGAGGCATTCGGCGAAGCGCACGCCGAGCCCGCTCGACGCGCCCGTCACCAGCGCCACCTTGCCGTGCAGATCGAAGATTTGTGCTGCGCTCATGACGTCCCTTGCGCTCCCGGCAGGCTCATCCCGACCGCCCGCCCCATTGCCAGGGTGAGAATTGCCGGGAATTAATAGCCCGATCAAGCTTGGCGATCTCCCGCCCTTTTGGGCGCGTTGCGAAAGTGAGCAGGCGATGGGCTTTTTGGATATGCGGCAGTGGCTGGCGCAACTCGAGCAGCATGGCGAACTGCGCCGGATCAAGGCCGAGGTCGACTGGGACCGCGAGATCGGGGCGGTGACACGCCGCGTGCTGGAGAAGAAAGGCCCGGCGCTGCTGTTCGAGAACGTCAAAGGCTACTCAGGCGGCCGCTGCACAAAACTGTTCGCCAGCGGGCTCGGCTCGCGCGGCCGCCTGGCGCTGGCGCTCGGCTTTCCCCACGATGCCGGCAATCGCGAACTGGTCCAGCACGTGATGAAGATGAACCGCGCCACCGTGCCGCCGGTTATCGTCGACTCCGGGCCGGTGAAAGAGGTCATCGTGCGCGGCGACGCCATCGACCAGACCGAATTTCCAGTGCCGAAATGGCACTATCTCGAAGGCGGCCGCTACATCCACACGTTCTCTTCCATCGTCACGCGCGACCCCGAGACCGGCATCATGAACGTCGGCATGTACCGCGGCATGATCGGACGGAAGGACACCGCGCCGTTCCTGCTGGTCAAGGGCGGCCAGCACTGGGGCGCGCATTTCGTCAAATGGGCGGCACGCGGCAAGCCGATGCCGGTCGCCTGCGTGATCGGCTGGGACCCGGTCATGTCGTTCCTGTCCGGCTCGCCGCTGCCGGCGGGCGTATGCGAATACGACGTCATGGGCGGCTATCGCGGCGAGCCGGCGCGGCTGGTCCGCTGCGAGACCGTCGATCTCGAAGTGCCGGCCGGCGCCGAAATCGTCATCGAGGGTTTCATCAGCGACGATCCGGCCAGTTACGAGAGCGAAGGGCCGTTCGGCGAATATACCGGCTACGTCTCCGACCTGCCGACGCCGCGGCCGACCATGAAGATTAGCTGCATCACCCACCGCCGCGATCCGATCTTCTGCGGCTCGCTGGAAGGGACGCTGCCCGGCTCCTACAGCGAGAACAGCGTGATGTCGTCGGTGCAGCGCGCCGCCATCGCCTGGAATATTTTGAGCGGCGCCGGCATTCCCGGCATCCTCGACGTCTATGCGCCACCGATCACCAACGGCGTCAATATCCGCATCCAGATCAAGAAGCACTATCAGGGCCAGCCGAAGCAGATCGCCGCGGCGCTGTGGGGCAATTCCGCCGCCCAGTACCGCTACAAGCACGTCATCGTCGTCGAAGAGGACATCGATCCGTCCGACGACGAGCAGGTCGAATGGGCCTACGCGCACCGCGTCAATGCCGGCGAAGGCGGCGTCGTGATCTTTCCCGGAATTTTCGGCTCGCCGATCGATCCGTCGACGCCGCTGGAGGACCGCAACGTCGAGCAACTCGGCACCGGCTTGTGGAACCGCATGCTGATCGACGCGACTCGTTCATGGAAACATCCGCGGCAAGCGCGCTGGAACAACGAGCGCTTCCCGCCGACGGTCAAGCCGCACGACGACGACACGGCGCGGGTCGAAACGCGCTGGGCCGAATACGGACTCGACGATCTCTAAAGCATGATCCCGAAAAGTGGAAACCGGTTTTCGGAAAAGATCATGCGCAAGCAAAAGGCTGGAGCGGGATGACGATTCAACCAAAACTCATCCCGCTCTAGGCGGAAGACGGTTGAGCCGGCGCTGCCGCGTTCGGGACCGAAGCAGCGCCGTTGTGCCACGGCTCAACGTCGTAGTCGGCCGGAAAGTTGACCGGTTTATAGTCCGGCACCAGTTGCCTGCGCTCGAGAACGGAGGCGTGAACCCGCGGCTTCAGCGTCGCGTTATCGATCATGCGCGGCTCGCCGCACGGGATATAGAAGCCATCGAGCTTGGTGCGGTCGGGCCATTCTTGGTGCTTCACGCGCTTCGGAATCCATTCCAGCAGCTTCCAGGCCGAGGTCAGCGATCGATGTAGCTGCGCTGCCGCGTTCGGCGGCACGTATTGATGTTTCGATTTGAGATACGGCTTGCCGAACACCAAGTAATCGCGCAGCCCGGCATTGATCTCCAGGCCGTGCTGCGCCGCCTCGTCGACCATCCAGGCCAGCGGAAATTTCGACAGGCCGCTTTCCGCTTCCGGATAGCCGCCGCCGACATCGGCGTGCACGCCGGAAAACCAGACCTGCTTGATATCCTGCTGCACGTCCGGCGCCGCGCTATCGAACGGATCGGCCACATAGACCTGCGGCTGCTTCCAGTGGCTGAGCCGGAACATGCGGCG
>JASHQO010000491.1 GCA_030039105.1 Xanthobacteraceae bacterium | reverse complement strand
TTGGCGGCGCGATCGTATTGATGCTGCAGCACCGTGCCCTCGCCGAGCTTTCGGCTGCGCACGATGATGGCAACCGAGCGGGTCGGGCCGCCCTGCTCGGCGTGGATGGCGCGCGGCTCGACCAGATCGACCTTGCCTTGCGAGCCGGTGGTCACCGAGGCGAGCTTGATCTCGGCATAGCCGGGCTTGCTGCCGTCATCGACGCGCTCGAAGCGCTCCAGGCTCTCGGTGCCGTCGAGCACGCCATAGAGCACCCAGGCATCGGCGTGATCGTGCACGCTGCCGGCGCGACCCGGCACGCGTACCACGCCGTTGACGACGAAGGCGTAGTCGGGATCGACGTAGAGCAAGAGGTTCTTGCGACCTTCGGTCGACGGCCAGCTTGCCGAGTGGACCTTGAGCGCATCGTCCAGCACCAGCCGTTCGAGCAGCGGCTTCGCCCGCTCCATGCGGCGGCGATCGTCGGCCTCCGCCGCCCAGATCGCGCGCAAGTCGGCGATGAACTTATCGAACACCGGCAGTCGCGGATTGCTCATCGTCATTCTCTTTATTCGAATAGCGGCTCGCCTTCGACGGTGCAGCGGCGCAGCAGCCGTCGCTCCTCCTTGGGAAAATCGGTGCGGGCGTGGATGGTGCAGCGGTTGTCCCACATCAGAAAGTCGCCGAGCTTCCAGACGTGCTCGAAGATGAATTCGCGCCGCTCGCCGATGTCGTAAAGCTGGTTGAGAATCTCGTCGCTCTCGTCCTGGCTGACGCCTTCGATGCGCGTCGTCATCAGTCGATCGACGAACAGCGTCTTTCGCCCGGTGTCGGGATGGGTGACGAAGATCGGATGGGAGTGATGCGGAATGCCCGAGATGTCGCCCGAGGAATTGGCCTGCTTGGCGCGGTTATATTCGTGGATATGCAGCGCCGTCTTGCCCTTGAGCCTGTCCTTCAACGCCGCCGGCACTGCCTCGTAGGCCTTGTACATGTTGGAGAACATCGTGTTGCCGCCGCGCGACGGCAGCTCCAGCGCATAGAGGAAGGTGTACTTGTACGGCCGCGGCGAATAGCCGGAATCGATGTGAAACCAGAACTCGCCGTCGCCGAAGGCGCCGATCGCCTGGCCGCCGACCTTGATGTTGGTGACCAAGAGCACCTTCTCGTGATCCTGCTGGATGCCCTCGGCGCGCCCGCGCAGCGGCTCCGGCGCCTTCTTGCGGCTGCCGAGATCGCCGAAATAGGAGGCAAAGCGCAGTTGGTCGTCCTGGGACACCTGCTGGCCGCGGAACACCAGGACCAGATGCCTGCCCCAGGCGTCCTTGATCGCCGCGACCTCGGCCGCGCTCAGCGGCTGTGACAGATCGACGCCGGAGATTTCGGCGCCGCAGGCGTCCGACAGCGGCGTGACCTTTATCTTCGGCGCAACTATCTTCGGCGCGACCGTGCTATCGAGCACATCCTGCATGGGCGAAATCCTCCATGGCCGGGCGCGGGCTTGCCGGCGCACCACTTGATGTAAGATGTACCGTGGCAAGGGCGTGCCCTCAAGCAACCGGCCGCGCCGACCGAAGGACACAGCCATGCGCAAAGTGCTTGCACTCGCTCTCGCCCTGTTCGCCGCTGGAGCGTTTGCCGCGCGCGCCGATAATTATCCGTCGCGCACCGTCACCATCGTGGTGCCCTACCCGGCCGGCGGACCGACCGACACCATCGCCCGCATCCTCGCCGAGCGCATGCAAGCCGCGCTCGGCCAGAGCGTGATCATCGAGAATATCGGCGGCGGCGGCGGCTCGATCGGCGTCGGCCGCGTCGCCCACGCGACGCCCGACGGCTACACGCTGAGCATCGGCCACACCCAGACCCACGTCTTCAACGCGTCGATCATCAAGCTCGACTACGACGTGGTGAACGACTTCGCACCGATCTCGCTGATCGCCGATACGCCGATCTGGATCGTGGCGCGAAAATCCTTGCCGGCCGACGACGTCAAAAGCTTCATCGCCTGGCTCAAATCCGAGAACGGCAAGGCGACCATGGGAACCGTGGGCAACAGCAGTCCCGGCGAATTTGCCGCGCGCCTGTTCCAGAAGGAGACCGGCACCGAGTTTCAATTCGTCCCCTATCGCGGCGGCGCGCCGCTGTTGCAGGACATGCTCGGCGACCACATCGACTTCGCCTTCGGCCAGGCTGCCGGCTACGTGCCGACCGTGGCAAGCGGCGGGCTCAAGGCGCTCGCGGTGCTGCAGCCCAAGCGCTGGTGGGCGGCGCCGAACGTGCCGACGCTGGACGAGCTCGGCATCAAGAACACCGATGCGAGTTTCTGGCACGGGCTATGGGCGCCAAAGGGCACCCCGCCCGACGTCATCGCCAAGCTCAACGCCGCGGTCCGCACCTCGCTCGCCGACCCCGTCGTGCAGGAGCGCTTCAAGAAAGTCGGCCAGGAAATCTGGCCTGTCGAAGACCAGACGCCGGAAGCGCTGGCGGCGAAGCAGAAGGCCGAGCTCGCCAAGTGGACGCCGGTGATCGCCGAGAGCGGAATCAAGCCGGAGTAAGGCTGCGGGCACGGACATGGCGGGGCTTGACCAACTCGAACCGATCGAAAAGGCCGGCAAGGACGAGCTGGCCGCGCTGCAGCTCAAGCGGCTGCGCAACACCATTCGACGAGCTTACGAGAACGTGCCGCACTATAAGAAAAAGCTCGACGCGGCGGGTGCCCGTCCCGACGATCTGAACCAGTTCGCCGATCTGGCAAAATTTCCGTTCACCACCAAGGACGACCTGCGGCAGAACTATCCGTTCGGCATGTTCGCCGTACCGATGGCCGACATCGTGCGCGTGCACGCCTCCAGCGGCACCACCGGCAAGCCGACCGTGGTCGGCTACACCAAAAACGACATCGACACCTGGTCGGCGCTGATGGCACGCTCGATCCGCGCCGCCGGCGGCCGCTCGACCGACAAGATCCACGTCGCCTATGGCTACGGCCTGTTCACCGGAGGGCTCGGCGCCCATTACGGCGGCGAATATCTGGGCGCGACCGTCATTCCGGTCGGCGGCGGCTTCACCGAGCGGCAGGTGCAGCTCATCCGCGATTTCAAGCCCGACATCATCATGGTGACGCCGTCCTACATGCTCGCGATCGCCGACGAGTTCGAGCGCCAGGGCTTCGCGCCCGCCGATTGCAGCCTGCGCATCGGCATTTTCGGCGCCGAGCCGTGGACCGAGACCATGCGCGCCGAGATCGAGAAGCGCATGGGACTGCAGGCGCTCGACCTCTACGGCCTGTCGGAAGTGATGGGCCCGGGCGTAGCCCAGGAATGCGCCGAGACCCGCGACGGGCTGACCGTGTGGGAGGATCATTTCTTTCCCGAGATCATCGACCCCGACAGCGGCCGGGTGCTGCCCGACGGCGAAGTCGGCGAGCTCGTCGTCACCTCGCTGACCAAGGAAGCGATGCCGGTGATCCGCTATCGCACCCGCGACCTGACCAGGCTGATGCCGGGCACCGCGCGCACCATGCGCCGCATCGAGCGCGTCAAGGGCCGCAGCGACGACATGCTGATCATCCGCGGCGTCAACGTGTTTCCGTCGCAGATCGAGGCGGTGCTGGGCCGGGAGCCGCGACTGGCGCCGCATTACGTGCTCGAGGTGCGCCGGCCGCATAATCTCGATGAGCTGGACGTGCTGGTCGAGATGCGGCCCGAGCTTTCCGGCAAACTGGCTGCCGCGGAGAACACGGCGCTGGAGAAAAAGGCCGAGCATCTGATCAAGGCCTATGTGGGCGTCACCGCCAACGTGCGCGTGCTGGAGCCGGGAACGATCGAGCGCTCCCAGGGCAAGGCCAGGCGCGTCATCGACCGGCGGCCGAAGAGCTGAACCGTGCCCGGCCCGGCTTGCCCAGGAGCGACATGATGAGCCTCGATATCGCGGCAGCAGCCGAGCGGCTGACCTCGGCCGGGCTCGACGCGCAAACGGTCGCCGACTGGCGCGCGGCCGCGCCGGCACATCCTGACGCCTACGCTATCGACCGTGCCCGCTACGCGAAATTCTGGCTGCTCTGCGCCGACACGATCGCCCGCCTGCCGCGCAAGCCGGTGCGCGGTCCGGGCGCAACAAGTGCGGCCACCACCATCATCGCCACGGCGCGCGCTTTGCGCGAACGGTTTCTCGCGACCCATTGCGACACGCTCTATGACGAGCTGACGCAGCGGCGCACGCGTTTCGTCCGGCTCGAGGATCTGGTGTTCGCCGCCGCCGACGCGGTGCCCGGGCTGACGCCGACCGCGGCGCAGGTCGCGGCCGAAGCCGAGCTGCTGCAGCGCGACAAGGACGGCGTCGAAATCGACCAAGGCATCTTCCTGGCCCACGTGCTCGCCGGCGAAGCCAGCGGCCGCCATCTTTGCCACGCCATGCTGCTGCCGCGCCGCGAGACCGCGGCGCATTTGGCGACGTTCGACGCCGAAGGCCGCCTCGATCTCGGCAAGGTCGGCGTCGAGCGGCGCGGCAAGGCCGCCGTCGTCGTCTCGAAGAACGTGCGTTTCCTCAATGCCGAGGACAATACCACGCTCGACGCCATGGAGATCGCGGTCGACGTCGCGATCCTCGACCGGAAATCCGACATCGCGGTGCTGCGCGGCGGCGAGGTCGAGCATCCGAAATATGCCGGCCGCAGACTGTTCGGCGCCGGCATCAACCTGACGCATCTTTATCGCGGCCAGATTCCGTTTGTCTGGTTCTTGAGGCGCGATCTCGGCTTCGTGCATAAATTCTTCCGCGGCGTGGCGCGGCCCGAGGCGCTCCCCGACGACGTGCACGGCACGGCGCAGGAAAAGCCGTGGATTGCCGCGCTCGACGGTTTCGCCATCGGCGGCCATTGCCAGATCCTGCTGACCATGGATTACGTGCTTGCCGCCGCCGACGCCTACATGACGCTGCCGGCGCGCAAGGAAGGCATCATTCCCGGCGCCGCCAACTTGCGTATGCCGCGCTTCACCGGCGACCGCATCGCGCGCCAGGCCATTCAGTACGAGCGCAAGCTCGTCTGCGACAGCCCGGAGGGCCGCCTGATCTGCGACGAGATCGCGCCGGCCGCCGATATGGACGCGGCGCTCGATCGCGTCATCGCCGGGCTGACCAATTCCGGCGCGGTCAGCGCCGTGAGCAATCGCCGGGCGCTGCGCATCGGCGAGGAATCGCTCGACACGTTCCGCCAATATTTCTCGGCCTACGCCCGCGATCAGGCCTATTGTCATTTCAGCCCGGCGCTGATCGCCAATCTCGAGCGCGAATGGAACGCGCATAACAGAAAAGCCTGATTTCTTTCCGACGCTCAGATCACCTGCCGCAGGAACGCGCGCTCCTCGCAAACAATAAAGCGCTCCTTCTGCGCCGTGGCGAAGTTCGCCGCACCCTCGCCGTCGACCTTCAGGCGCGCGCGGTACGCTTCGTAGGCTGCGAGACTGGGGAACGAGATCAAGCCATAGGCGATATTGTCGGTGCCCTCGTGCGGCATCCAGTAGCCGACCACCTCGCCACCGCACTTCGGAATGATGCTCAGCCAGTTGCGCGCGTAAGCCTCGAAGCCGTCGCGCTTATAGGGATCGAGCTGATAGCGAATGAAGACGGTGATGGTCATGGCGCGCTCCTGTCGGTTGCGCCGACATTGTGCGCCCACGCGCGACCACCATGCTTCGGCCGGCAACGAAGTGAAGACGCTCAGCCGGCGGTCCGCCGCACGCTGGTAATCTCGCTGCCGGCGGCGCGGATGCGCGCGATCGCGTCCGCCACCGGCTCGACCGCGACCGCCATGTGGAAGGCGTTGGCGTGAATGAGGCTCTGGGGGTCGCGCGCGATGGCGACGTGGCCTTTCCAGAACACGAGGTCGCCGCGCCGCGGCAGATAAAATTCCGGGGCCGAGCGCAGCGGCGTACCGAGCGCCTCGGCTCTTTCCTGCATGTCGCTGTCGCGCGGGCAGACGACGCCGCATGCGGTCAGCGCGATCTGGACCAGGCCGGAGCAGTCGAGACCGGCCGCGGTCTTGCCGCCCCACAGATACGGCGTGCCGACAAATCGCTCGGCGACGGCGACGAAGTCGGCCTCGTCGGCGTCGAGCGGCGCAAGGTGCGCGGCCGGCACATGGTCGCCCGCCGCAGTCACCGCCATGCGCTCTTCCACGCGCGCGATGGCGAGGCGCGCGCCGAACGGCAGCGCTTCGCGCGGCGGCATTTTGATCGACGGCCCGGGAAACGCCAGTGTGCGCAACGCCGCGACCTTGTGGGTCGGCGCGGCGCCGGGCCGGGCCAGCGCGTTCTCCGGCAGCCAGCCGACGTAACCGTCCGCCGCGAGCTGGCCCCAAGCCCAGCCCTCGCCGTTCGCATCGTAGATGGTGACGCGCTCGCCCTTGAGCGCCTCGGTAAGGAGCGGCGCGTCGGGCCGCGGCGCGCCGCGCAGCGGCGCCTGCGGCTCGACGACTTCGCGAAGCTCGCCCTCGACGTAGCGCGCCGACGCAACCTTGCCCTCGAGCGCCTTGGCCGCGACATCGGCGCGGGCCGGCGTGACGCGCGGATCGAAGGCGGGCACGCTTGGCATGCTCAGCCGTAGCGATCCGACAGCAGCGCGTAGAGCGCGCGCGCCGCCTGGCAGTCGCCGCCTTCGGGCCGGCCCGGCTTGCCGTTCGCCGACCAGGCGAACAGGTCGAAGTGCAGCCAGGATTCGGCGGTGACGAAGCGGCGCATGAACAGGGCCGCGGTGATGGCGCCGCCCTGGCTGCCGCCGACATTGTTGATGTCGGCGACCTTGGACTCCAGCATCGACTCGTAGGGTCGCCACAACGGCAGGCGCCACACCGGATCGTTCTCGGCGATGCCGCGCGCCGTCAAGTCGTCGGCCAGCGCGTCGTCATCGGTGAAGAAGGCCGGCAAATCCGGGCCGAGCGCGACGCGCGCAGCGCCGGTCAGCGTGGCGAAATCGGCGATCAACGCCGGCTTTTCGTCATCGGCGAGCGACAGCGCGTCGGCCAGGATCAGCCGGCCTTCGGCGTCGGTATTGCCGATCTCGACGGTGATGCCGCCGCGCGAGGTGTAGACGTCGCGGGGGCGGAAGCTCGAGCCGGCAATCGAATTCTCCACCGCCGGGATCAGCACGCGCAGCCGCAACTTGAGACCCTGCGCCATGACCATGTGGGCGAGCGCCAGCGCGGTGGCGGCGCCGCCCATGTCCTTCTTCATGTTGAGCATGCCGCTGTCGGGCTTGATGTCGAGCCCGCCGGTATCGAAGCAGACGCCCTTGCCCACCAAAGTCACGCGCGGGTGGTTGGGATCGCCCCACACCATGTCGATCAACCGCGGCGCCGCCTGCGGCGTGGCGGCGCGGCCGACGGCGTGGATCAAGGTGAAATTCTGCGCCAACAGGTCGTCGCCGACGGTGGAGCGGATATCGGCACCGTGGGACGCCGCAAGCGCGCGCGCCGCCGCTTCGAGATCGGCCGGGCCCATGTCGTTCGCCGGCGTGTTGATGAGATCGCGCGCCAAGGTCACGCCTTCGACGATGTGATCGAGCTCGTCGCGGTCGATGCTCTGCGACAGTTCGAGCTTGGCCTTGGGGCTTTCCGATTTGCGGTAGCGGGTGAAACGATAGCAGCCGAGCGCGATGGCGAGCGCGGCAAGGCGGGAGTCGTGCGGGTCGTTGGCGAAGCGATAGACGCCGTCAGGCAGGCTCAACCGGGCGGGAAGAAACGGATCTTTCACATCGTCGGCGGCTTCGATGCCGAACAGGACGCCGCTCAAGCCACGCTTGCCCGGCAGCAGCAACTGCCGCCCGGCCTTCGGCTCGAAGCCGGCCGCCGCGGCGTAGGCGTTAGCCTCGGCGTCGAGCCGCTCGCGCACCTCGGGATAGGTCGCCGCGGTGACGAACCAGATCGGGACTGCGTCCGCCGCTCCGCGAGCGACGAAAATGGAATTCACCGCCAATATTGCACCCTCAACCTTACCGGCGCCCGTAAGCTCAGGGCCTAGCACGCCGATCCGCGACGGTGAAGCGGCCAGACCGGCGCTACGTGGCCGCGAGCTGCACGCGGCTGTGGCGCATGCCATAGAAGGCGTAGACCGCGAGCCCGAGCACGAGCCAGCCGCCGAAGCGCAGCCAGGTATCGAGCGGCAGTCCCAGCATCAGCAGCAGCGACGCTGCCGCGCCGAGCGGCGCCACCACATAGACCGCCGGCGTGCGGAACGGCCGTGCCGCGCCCGGCTCCCTGATGCGCAGCACCAGCACGCCGATGCAGACGAGGGTGAAGGCGAACAGCGTGCCGATGCTGACCAGCTCGCCGACCAGGCCGATCGGCAACAGCCCGGCGAGAACGGCGACGACGACGCCGGTGACCAGCGTGGTGACGTAAGGCGTGCGAAAACGCGGATGCACCTTGCCGGCGGCCGACGGCATCAGGCCGTCGCGCGCCATCGAATAGGCGATGCGCGGCTGGCCCAGAATCCCGACCAAGAGGACGGAGGTGAGGCCGAGAACGATGCCGAACTTCAGGATCGGCGCCAGCCATTTCAGTCCGATGGAATTGACGCCGACGGCGATCGGATCGGCGACGTTGAGCTGGTCGTAAGGCACGATCCCGGTCAGCACGAAGCCGACCGCGAGGTAGAGCACGGTACAGACCGCGAGCGAGCCGAGAATGCCGATCGGCATGTCGCGCTTCGGATTTTTCGCCTCCTGCGCCGTGGTCGACACCGCGTCGAAGCCGATATAGGCGAAGAACACCACGGCGGCGCCGCGCACGATGCCGCTCCATCCGAATTGGCCGACGCCGGTATTGGGCGGAATGAAATGGCCGTCCGGGTTGGCGGCCGTCACCCAATGGGCGGTGCTGAAACACGGCGCGGCGAGCACGATGAACGTCACGATGATCGCCAGCTTGACGGCGACGATAACGTTGTTGACCCGCGCCGATTCGTGGATGCCGATCACGACGAGCGCGGTGACCGCAACGATCACGACCATCGCCGGCACGTTGACGATGGTGCCGGTGGTCCGCCACGCCTCGTGGGCGGCGTCATAGGCGAGCGGCGCGCCGGCATAGGCGGGCGGCACGACGATGCCGAGGTCGTTGAGGAAACTCACGACGTAGCCCGACCAGCCGATCGCGACGGTGGCGGCGCCCAGCGCGTATTCGAACAGCAAATCCCAACCGACGATCCAGGCGACCAATTCGCCCATCGTCGCGTAGGCATAGGTGTAGGCGCTGCCGGCAATCGGCACGGTCGAAGCCATTTCGGCGTAGCACAGGCCGGCGCAGGCGCAGACGACCCCCGCCAGCACGAACGACAGCGTAATGGCCGGCCCGGCATTGGCGGCGGCGGCGTGGCCGGTCAGCACGAAGATGCCGGCGCCGATGATGTCGCCGATGCCGAGCGACACCAGCGTAAGCGCCGAGAGCGTGCGCTTGAGCGGCACACCGTCGTGGCTGGTCGACTGTTGAAATTCGGCTTGTTCGGCTTCCGCCTGCAACGCGGCAACGGATTTGCGGACAAAAAACCGCGTCATCGCAATAGCCCGGGTCGGTCAAGAATATACAGTGCTTGTCATTGCGAAAAGCCAACGGGCCCGCGCGAAGTCGCGCGGCCCGGTGACAGGTTCCGCGACGAAGCAATTTCCCCGTCCTTGCTTCCCCCGCTTCCGGGAGGGGGTTAGGGAGGAAGCTGGATTGCTTCGCTTCGCTCGCAATGACGCATCAATCGCTTGTACCAACCGGCAAAATCGCGTTTGGTTGCAGCAGCCGCCGCTAAAGCATGATCCCGAAAAAGCCGGCCCTCGGACTCGATCCGCGGGTGAAAACCGGTTTTCGGAAAAGATCATGCGCAAGTAAAAGGCTAGAGCGGGATGACGATTCAACCAAAACTCATCCCGCTCTAGTGCGCGGTGGCGCCCTTCACGTACCGCCCGAGCTGCTGCGACGCCTCGTGCACGTAGCTGAGATCGACCACGTCATCGACCTTCACCGAGCCGTCGATCTGCTTGGTGTCCTTGAAGAACTGCCAGAACATCTGCAGCGACGCCATGTCGAGCTTGCCGTCGGGGTCGACCGCCTGGGAGATGATGGCGCGGTGCACCGCCGGATCCTTGATGAAGGAATATTCGGTGAGGATTTTGACGACCTGATCGGCGTTCGGCCCAGCGATGTGCCCGTCCTTGAGCGCATCGTTGTAGAAGCGCATCGCCTTAACCAGCGCCACCATGAATTTCTTGGCGTTGTCGGGCTGGTCCTGGACGAATTTCGGGCTGTAGAACACAACCGCGGTCTGGCAATCGGGGATCAGCTCGTCGATGCCGACGAGCTTTTTCGCGGCGCCCGATTGAAGGAGCTCGGTGGTGGTCGGCTCGACCGTAAGGCTCGCATCGATGCCCTTGTTGGCGTAGGCGGCGATCTGATTGGGGAAGCCGAGAAAGACCTGATCGATATCGTTGTAGGTCAATCCGCTCTTGGTGAGCGCGTAGTTCATGATGGCGTTTTCGCTGTTGCCGTTGGCCGACATCGCGACTTTCATGCCTTTGAGATCCTTGACGCTCTTGATCTTGCCGCTGTCGACCAGGTCGCTGCGCGCCAGGATCGCCTCGAAACCGTAGCCCGGCGCGTTGCGCGCCTTGTCGGCGACGATCTTGATGTTGATGCCGCGCTTGACCGCGTTGTAGAGGCCGGCCGAGGTGGCGCCGGAGCCGACGTCGACTTCGCCGGAGCCCAGCGAGGGGATCATCTTCGCCGCCGAATCGAAGCGGATGAATTTCACCTTCAGGCCTTGTTCGCCGTAGTAGCCCATGGCGTCGGCGATGAAGAGCGGCGCGTCGCTTGCGGCGCCGATGGTGCCGACGGTGAGCTCTTGCGCGCCGGCGCGGCCGGCAAGGCCAAGTGCCGACGCGATTGTCAGTGCAGCGACAAACCAATGGCGACGGACGGTGTGCGTCGGAGCCATGTGCTCCTCCTCGCTCGTTGAACTCCGCTCGTCCCCGCGCAAGCGGGGACCCAGAACTGGATTCCCGCTTGCGCGGGAATGAGCGGAGGCTAGCACAGGACCGCAGTCGCGGCCTGCGACATTCCTGCGCTCACGCCCACGGCATCAGCGAAGCGTGGATCACGTCCGGCACGCCCTCCCCGCCGACCGATTTGATGGCGAGGTCGACGTCCTTCAACCCGAAACGGTGGGTGGTGACGAGCTCCAGCGGGAAGCGCTTCGACGCAAGCTGCGCCAGCGCCAGCTCGCAGGCCCGGTAGCTGTGGCCGCGCGCGCTTTTCATGGTGATGAACTTCACGGTGAATTTCTCCAGCGGGAAGTTCGGGAATTGCGCCAATTCCCCCTGCACCACGATGGTGCCGCCCTTGCGCTTGAGCGCCTCGATGCCGAGCAGGATCGGGATCGTGCCGGCACCCGCGGTGCAATCGAGCGCGACATCGACGCCTTTGCCGCCGGTGATTTGCATAATGCGTTCGAGCGGGTCTTCCTTCTGCACGTCGATGACGTAATCGGCGCCGAGCTTCTTGGCGACGTCCATGCGGGCTCTGTCCTTGGACGTGGCGGTGACGATGATCAGCGAAGCGCCGGCCTGCTTGCAGATCACGGTCTGCGACAGCCCTTGCTGGCCCGGTCCCTGGATCAGCACGGTCGAATTGTAGCCGACGCCGCCGTCCATCAACGACCATTCGACGCCGTTCGCCATCGGCGTCACCAGGCCGGCGAGCTCCGCCGACACGCCCTTCGGCACATGATGCACCACGGCGTTCCACGGCAGATAGACGTACTGGGCGAAGCCGCCCCACAGATGCGGCGCCTTCTCGGCCGAAGTGTAGCCGTAGCGGATGGCGTCCGGATTGGTGCGCCAATTGGTGTTCTCGCAGTGCCGATACTGGCCGGCATGGCACCACTCGCACTTGCCGCACATGACGTAATGCTCGACGAAGACGAGGTCGCCTTCCTTGAAACCCTTGCGGCGGGTGAATTCGCGGCCGGCCTTGGCGATGACGCCGATGTTTTCGTGACCCATGATGACCGGCGCGGCCGACGGCGGATGCTTGTAGAGCTTGACGTCGGTGCCGCAAATTCCGCCGACCGCCATTTTCATCAGCGCCGCATCCTCCGGGACCTCGGGCATGGGATATTCGCGGATTTCGGTCTTGCTCGGCCCGGTACGCACCGCCGCTAGGACTTGTTCGGCCACTCAATCGCTCCTTCTTGGTCGTCATGGCCGGGCTCGACCCGGCCACCTACGTCTTGGTTTTGCGGCTAAAATAGTAAGACGTGGATGCCCGGCACAAGGCCGGTCATGACGGCAAAGGTAGCCATGCTTGGCTTTGGCAAAATAGGCTCGGGAGACACCGCGGCGCTCGACCGCGTGCGTGACTGGACGCGCGCGCGCTTCTCCCTCGCCGACGACGAGACGGTCATGGTGTCGGAGGTGGCCTGCAGCGTCCCCGGCTGCCCGCCGATCGAGACGCATCTGGTGTTCTGGACCGCGCTCGGCCGCCATCACTGCAAGATCTTCAAGCCGCTCGCCGCGGTGGTCGAGGACGACCTGCCGCCGGCGTTCATGAAGAACGCCCTGCTCATGCTCGACGGCGCCGGCTGCGACTGCTGCTAGGCCTGGGACAAACCGGCCGCGGCCAGAGCGTCGGCCTGACGCTTGGCGACGCGCTCCATGGAAAACCGCTCGATCGCCTCGTTGAACAGGCGATAGAAATTCAGCTCCGCGCGCAGGTGCAGGAACACGGCGCCGAGCCCGATCGCGGCGCGATCCATGAACACGAATTCGCGCGGCACCGTCACCGGACCCTTCTGCTTGAGCGCCTGGTGCACGCGGAACGCTTCGCGGCGGCCATATTCCGACGGCTTCACGCCGTCGGCGATGCTGCGCACGCGGTCGTCGAGCAGCGGCGCGTAGATGAAGCGCGCCCAGATATTGAGCGTGTCGATGAGGTCGCGCGACAGCCGGCGAAAGCCCCAGGTCTCGTAGGCATGGACGACGAGATCGTCGTCGCTGCGCAGCAGCCCGTGATAGAGATCGACCACGCCGCGCACGAACGTCGGCGGGAAGATGCGGATGCAGCCGTAGTCGAGCAGATTGATGCCGGCCGGCACGCCGTCGCGGGTGAAGACCGTGTAGTTGCCGAGATGCGGATCGCCGTGGATGACGCCGAAGCGGCTGAACGGAAACCACCACGCCGTGAACATGGCCCGGGCCAGCGCGTTGCGCGCCGCGAGTGGATCGTTCTTGTGGGCGAGCATTTTGCTGCCGTCGAGCCAGTCGAGGCTGAGCAGGCGTCCGGTCGAAATCCCGGGCCACGCCCGCGGCACGCGGACGATATCGACACCGTCGAGCATGGCGCGATAGAGCGCAACGTGCTTGGCCTCGCGGCGGTAATCGAGCTCCTCGCGCACGCGGGCGCCGATCTCCTTGCCGATTTCGCTGGTATCGATCGCCGAGTCGAAACGGCGGCGGACGGCGAGCAGCCACTGTAGCTGCTGCAAGTCGGCTTCGACGGCCGACTGCATGTCGGGATATTGCAGCTTGCAGGCAAGCTCGGCGCCATCGAGCGAACGCGCCCGATGCACCTGGCCGAGCGAAGCGGCCGCAGCCGGATGATGCTCGAAGCTTGCGAACTTTTTCTCCCAATCGGCACCGAGCTCCGCCATCATGCGGCGCTTGACGAAGGCCCAGCCCATCGGCGGCGCTTCGCTCTGCAGCTTCTGCAATTCGGCGGCATATTCGGCCGGCAGCAGATCGGGAATGGTCGCCATCAGTTGCGCGACCTTCATCAGCGGCCCCTTCAGCCGGCCGAGCGCCGACGACAACGCGCTCGCCTCACCTGCCCGATCCGGCGTGCCGCCAAGAAGCCGCCGCCCGGCGTAGCGCGCCGCCACGCCGCCGACGTTGGCGCCGACCCGCGCATAGCGCGCCGCGCGGGCGGTGAGGCGGTTCTTTTCGCGGTCGGGCTTTTCCGATTTTGCCATTACGCTTTGGGCCAGTTGTCGCGGATACAGCGCGCGAGACTTTCTTCGCTGACTTCGCCGGCGGCAAGAGACATTATTATATTATTTTCGTTGCCTGCGCCTGATCGGGAGCGAATCTCACCTCGTTCTTACGCAAGAAGACCATCATGCTCGTGAATGCGATGCGTTTGTTGCCATCATCGAAGGCGCGGTTTTTCGCCAAACCGAAAGCATATGCCGCCGCGAGCTCCGGAAGCTCGGCTTGCTCATAGTGCCCCTTGTTGTTCGGTCGTTCGATGGCGGAACGTAGCAGGCCATCGCCGCGCAAGCCGGCTGCTCTGCCAAAGCGACGCAATTGGCGGCTATGGATTGCGATGACCCGATCGTAGGTCAGCCACTTCGGTTCGATCGGCATTCGACGCTTCGATCATTTTGCCAGCGTCGCAAGCGCATCGCGGTATTCGTCCGTCACTTCGTCAGCGGCTTCCATCGTGGCCTCGAAGTCGGGATCGCAAGGAAGCAACTGGAGTCCGCCACCCGCGAGCTCGGTGACGTGAAAATTCTGGCCGCGCTTGATATCGAGCCGCTGCATGAGCTCGCAAGGCAAAATGAACCCGTCGGAATTGCCGATACGTTTGACTTCGAGTTTCATGGTTATCTCATTCGTATTACGGTCCGTATAACACATTTTAGAAGTTTGTTCAGCGGCCGTTTTACGACGCCAACTCCTGTCAACTCAGGCGTTCCAACTCCCCGATCATCCGCTCGATCACCCCAAGTCCGCCCTGCCAGAAGGCCGGGTCGCGGGCGTTGAGGCCGAACGGCGCAAGCAGCTCGGCGTAGGGCTTGGTGCCGCCGGCGGCGAGCATGGCCAGGTAGCGCTCGGCAAAACCTTCGGCGGCGTGCTCGTAGACGGCATAGAGCGAATTCACCAGGCAGTCGCCGAAGGCGTAGGCATAGACGTAGAACGGCGAGTGGATGAAATGCGGGATATAGACCCAGAAATTCTCGTAGCCGGGCTTGACCTCGATCGCGGGTCCGAGGCTCTCGCGCTGCACGTCGAGCCATAGCTCGCCGATCTGCGCCGCGGTCAATTCGCCCTTCTTGCGCTCGGTGTGGACGGCGCGCTCGAAACTGTAGAACGCGATCTGCCGCACCACCGTATTGATCATGTCCTCGACCTTGGCGGCGAGCATGGCCTTGCGTTCTTTGTCGTCGCGGGTCGCGGCGAGCAGCTTGCGGAAGGTCAGCATCTCGCCGAACACGCTCGCGGTCTCGGCCAGCGTCAGCGGCGTCGGCGCCATCAGCGCGCCGTTCGGCGCGGCGAGCACCTGGTGCACGCCGTGGCCAAGCTCGTGGGCGAGCGTCATCACGTCGCGCGGCTTGCCCTGGTAGTTGAGCAGCACATAGGGATGCGCCGACGGCACGGTCGGATGCGCGAAGGCGCCCGGCGCCTTGCCCGGCCGCA
>JASHQO010000490.1 GCA_030039105.1 Xanthobacteraceae bacterium | reverse complement strand
ACGTTCCCACGTGTTACTCTCCCGTCTGCCGCTCCCCTCCATCAGAAGACAGACATCGGACGACGGATCGTCCGTGAAAACGACCTCCGACCGAACCGCGAGCCCATAAGGGGGTCAGAATCCATAAGGCTCGCTAAATCCGTCGTCTGTCGTCCGTCTTCTGTCCTCTGAAGGAGGGGCGCTCGACTTGCATGTGTTAGGCCTGCCGCCAGCGTTCGCTCTGAGCCAGGATCAAACTCTCAAGTTGGAGAGAACTGATCTCGGCTAATCACAACGTTTGACGAGGTCCCACTTCTTTTCTCGCGAAGCGTGAGCCTCGCGAGATCCACCTGCAAAGCGTCAGCTTCGCAGGCGGTCAAAGTGTTGACCTGAAACGTCGACCGCCGAAGTCTCTGCCATGGCCGCCCCGGTCGCGGACAAGACCTAAGCCTTCTCCGTTCGAGGAAGCGGCCCGCAAGGACTCCGCCGTCCACGTTTCTCTTTCTTCCGATTCACTTTTCAAACAGCCCGGAGCCTCGCGACCCCGCCGTCCTCCGGGCGCTAGGTGCCCCAAAGGACGCTCTCCGGCAAGCGCCGGAGCCGCCGAAGCCTATACATCCGACATGGCCATAGCGCATGACCGGATGATTCACCGCGCAAACAGTGAGGGGCTTCGCAGACGCGCCATCGCGCCAAGCGGCGGCGCGCCCAAGAGGCCCTATATAGGCTTCGGGGGTGGCGATTGTCAACGCCTCGTACGCCAAAAAAGCCCTGTGGACGGCTCGAAGCCGCGCCCGGCACGCGGTCCGCCGCTGCGCCCCGCGTAAGTCCGACCGGTCCCGGGTATTCCCCGCTGGCGCCGCACTGCGGCCACATTGTTCCGTCGTTCTTTAGCACTTCGTCAGGGGGATGTCGCAATGCGGGGACGCGACAACTTCATCCACGTCTAGGGCACGAGGCCGGTCCGGCCGGTTCAATCGGCCGGGACGGGTGGACCTCGTGCTATCGCTCGGTTTTCGGCCCGATTCGCGGGCCCGGCGATCGAGGCAATACGCAACGTCAGCGTCGGGCGGTGCGGGGGATCGAGCGCAGGGGACGTAAAGCTTGGACCAAGCGAGACTGCGCGGGGTAAGGCGGCGGTTCGAGGTCGAGGCGATCGATCTCGGCAACGAACCGCCGCTATTGGTCGACGGCGGCTCCGGCGGCCTGCTCGACCGGCGCCGTCTTTCGGTCCAATGGTTCTCGGGCACCATCCTGACCGGACTGTGCGGCGCGGCCCTGATGGGCGGCGCCGTTTTCGCTTCGCTCGACGGCGAGACCAACTTCGCCAGCGCGCCGGAGCGCGTCGAGATGGCGCTGCGCGGCGCCATCGGCAGCATCGGCGACCGCTTCAACAGCTTCCGCAAAGCCGACCGCCTGCCGGCACAAGCCGAAGCCAGCGTGACGCGGCAAATCCTGCGCATCCCGACGTCGACGCGGGTGCGCGATCGCGAATTGGTGCGCACCCGCAACTATGTCCGCGTCGGCGGCAACCTCTCGCTGACGGTGTCCGAGCTCTCCGCCAATATCCCGCCGTTCAATCCGCAAAAACTTCTCGCCGACGCGGTCGCCGGCGACGACCAGACCGCCGCCGCCGAGCCTGACGCCGAAGTGTCGTTTGTCACCTGCGACCTCGTCGCGGCGCCGGCGCCGCGCGGCAAGGTGACGCCGGCGAGCTGCGATCTCAATTCGCTGCTGCCCAGGGTCAAGCCCGCGACCTTGCTGCCGCTCGACGATGTGTTGAGCCGCGTGCGCGAAGTCGCCAACGCGGCGCCGACCAACACCGGACTGACGCCGACCACGGACCCGACCGGCACCATCACGTTGAGCTATGCCGCCGAGGGCAATCCCGGCGCCGATTTCGGTTTCACCACGCGCGTCGTGCCGGAGAACGTCACGCTGTTGCCGAAGACCGCCGCCCAGGCCAACGGCGGCGGCGACTGGAGCGAGCGGCTGGTCACCGCGAAGAAGGGCGAAACCGTCGGCTCGATCCTGCGCGAGCTCGGCGCCGTGCCCGACGAGATCAAGCAGGTCAACGCCGTGCTCGGGCCGTTTGCCGCCGACGGCGGCATCAAGGACGGCCAGCGGCTGCGCGTGCTGATGGCGCCGGCCGGCCTTGCCCATATGCGGCCGCTGCGCGTCATCGTCTTGAGCGAGAGCGGCATCGCCGCCGCAGTGGCGCTGTCCGACACCGGCAGATACGTTCCGGTCGACATCAAGAACGTCGACGCCGACATCGCCCAGGGCAGCGGCGGCGACAATGGCAACGCCGACCAGACGGCGAGCGACGACGATTCCAGCGGCGTGCGGCTCTACCAGAGCCTGTACGAGACGGCGCTGCGCAACAACGTGCCGAACGCGGTGATCGAGGAGCTGGTGCGCATCTACTCCTACGACGTCGACTTCCAGCGCAAGGTGCAGCCGGGCGACTCGTTCGAGGTGCTCTACTCCGACGACGAGAACGGCGAAGGCAAGAACGAGGTGCGCTACGCCTCGCTCGCGGTCGGCGGCGACGTCAAGAAATACTACCACTTCCAGACCACCGACGACGGCGTCTACGACTACTACGACGAGGACGGCAAGAGCGCGAAGAAGTTCCTGGTGCGCAAGCCGGTCGCGGTCGGCATGGTGACGTCGGGCTTCGGCTGGCGCACCCATCCGATGCTGCACGTCAGCGAGCTGCACACCGGCGTCGACTGGGCGGCGCCGATGGGCACGCCGATCTTCGCCGCCGGCAACGGCGCGATCGAGGAGATCGGCGTCAAGGGCGGCTACGGCAAATACGTCAAGCTGCGCCACGCCAGCGGCTACGAGACCGCCTACGGCCACATGACCGCGTTCGCCAGGGGCCTCGACGTCGGCTCGAAGGTGCGCCAGGGCCAAGTCATCGGCTTCGTCGGCTCGACCGGCATGTCGACCGGCTCGCACGTGCACTTCGAGATCCTGATCAACGACCGCTTCGTCGATCCGATGAAGGTCAAGCTGCCGCGCGGCCGCGTGCTCGACGGCGTGACGCTGGCGCAGTTCGACAAGGATCGCGACCAGCTCGACGCCGTCATGGCCCACGCCCCGGCGGGCGGCGCGCCCCGCGGCGGCGCTCCCCACGTCGCGCAGGCGCATTGATCTCGCGCGCGTCATTGCGAGGAGAGAAGCGGCGAAGCAATCCGGCGGGCTGCGCCGCTGCGCCGGGTTGCTTGGCTCCGCTCGCAATGACGGCTCAAGGACACGACATGGAGACTTTTCGTGACGCAAGCCAACGCCGCGGATGAATATCTGCAGGTCCGCTCCAGCCGGTTATGGGCGCTGTTTCACGTCAGCCTGACCCGCATCATCTTTCCGACCCGCATGATCGCCGATCACGTCGGCATCTCCACGAAGGAAGTCAGGTTCTGGCTGTTTCCCTGGGCGCGCACCGACGACCACCTGCCGCTGTCGCACATCGCCGAGGTGCTGCACCGGCGCGGCCTGGCCTGGGATGCGATCAGCGTCGAGAGCTCCGGCGGCGCCAATCCACTGACGATCGCCGGCGTGTCGAAATTCAGCGCCGGCTATTTCGTCGAGCACGTGCGCGAGCGGATCAACCAAGCTTCGGCCGCGCCGGCGCCGCAGCCGGCGCGGCGCTGACACTCTGAAGACGTTTCCCGGGCGCAGTGCAGCACGTAGTGCTGCGCTGCAGACCCGGGATCGTCGCAAACTTCGAGGGCGCGAAGGTCCCGGATCGGCGGTGCACCACTTCGTGCTGCACCGCATCCGGGACACGCCCAGTCAGTTGCGCCGCCGCGGCAGTTACGCCGCTTCGGCGACCGCCGTGCCGTTGAACGACAGGCCGTGCTTGCCGGCGGCGATCTTGACCCGCTCGCCGTCCTTGACCTTGCCAGACAGCAACAACTCGGCCAGCGGATCCTGCACCGATCTCTGGATCACGCGCTTGAGCGGCCGCGCGCCATAGGCCGGATCGTAGCCTTTCTCCGCCAGCCATTCGCGCGCCTTCGGCTCGAGCTGGAGCGTGACCTTGCGATCCTCCAACAGCTTCTGCAGCCGCTGCATCTGGATATCGACGATCCGGCCCATGTCCTCGCGCCGCAGCCGATGGAACAGGATGATCTCGTCGATGCGGTTGAGGAACTCCGGCCGGAACTGCCGGCGCACGTCCGCCATCACCAGGTCGCGCACCTTGTCGGTGTCATCGAGGTCCTTGCCGCCCTCCGCCTGCGCCACCAGATATTCGCCGCCGATATTCGACGTCATCACGATCAGCGCGTTGCGGAAGTCGACGGTGCGGCCCTGGCCGTCGGTGAGGCGGCCGTCGTCGAGCACCTGCAGCAAGACGTTGAACACGTCCGGATGCGCCTTCTCGATCTCGTCGAACAGCACGACCTGGTAAGGCCTTCGCCGCACCGCCTCGGTCAGCGCGCCGCCTTCCTCGTAGCCGACGTAGCCGGGCGGAGCGCCGATCAGCCGCGCCACCGAATGCTTCTCCATGTATTCCGACATGTCGATGCGGACCAGCGCGTGCTCGTCGTCGAACAGAAACTCCGCCAGCGCCTTGGTCAGCTCGGTCTTGCCGACGCCGGTGGGCCCGAGGAACATGAATGAGCCGATGGGCCGGTTCGGATCCTGCAAGCCGGCGCGCGCCCGGCGCACCGCGGTCGAGACCGCGTGCACGGCGTCGGCCTGGCCGACCACGCGCTTGCCGATCTGATCCTCCATTCTCAGTAGTTTTTCGCGCTCGCCTTCGAGCATGCGGTCGACCGGGATGCCGGTCCAGCGCGACACCACCGCCGCGACGTTGTCGGCGGTGACCGATTCGGAGGCGATCGCGCCCGACTTCTCGGAGGCTTCGGTCGCCTTCAGCTTCTTCTCCAGCTCCGGCACGGCGCCGTATTGCAGCTCGCCGGCCTTCTGATAGTCGCCGCGGCGCACCGCGTCGGCGAGATCGTTCTTGGCCTTGTCGAGCTGCTTCTGCAATTCGGCCGCGGAATTGAGCTTGTCCTTCTCCGACTTCCATTTCGCCGTCAGCGTATCGGCCTGCTCCTGCAGCGCGGCCAAATCCTTCTCCAGCCGCTTCAGCCGGTCCTTGGACGCGGCGTCGCGCTCCTTCTTCAAGGCCTCCTGCTCGATCTTGAGCCGCACGATCTCGCGGTCGAGATTGTCGAGCTCTTCCGGCTTGGAATCGATCTGCATGCGCAGCCGCGCCGCCGCCTCGTCGACGAGGTCGATGGCCTTGTCGGGCAGGAAGCGGTCGGTGATGTAGCGGTGCGACAAGGTCGCCGCCGCCACCAGGGCGCCGTCGGTGATCTTCACCTTGTGGTGCGCCTCGTATTTCTCCTTCAAGCCGCGCAGGATCGAGATCGTATCCTCGACGGTCGGCTCATCGATGAACACCGGCTGGAAGCGCCGCGCCAGCGCCGCGTCCTTCTCGACGTGCTTGCGATATTCGTCGAGCGTGGTGGCGCCGATGCAATGCAGTTCGCCGCGCGCCAGCGTCGGCTTGAGAAGGTTCGACGCATCCATGGAGCCGTCCGCCTTGCCGGCGCCGACAATGGTATGCATTTCGTCGATGAACAGAATGTAAGTGCCGGCCGAGCTCGTCACCTCCTGCAGTACCGCCTTGAGCCGCTCCTCGAACTCGCCGCGATACTTCGCGCCGGCGATCAGCGCGCCCATGTCGAGCGCGAGCAGCTTCTTGTCTTCCAGGCTCTCCGGCACGTCGCCGTTGACGATGCGCAGCGCCAGACCCTCGACGATGGCGGTCTTGCCGACGCCGGGCTCGCCGATCAGCACCGGATTGTTCTTGGTCCGGCGCGACAGCACCTGAATCGTTCGGCGGATTTCCTCGTCACGGCCGATCACGGGATCCAGCTTGCCGTCGCGCGCGGCCTGGGTCAGGTCGCGGGCATATTTCTTCAGCGCGTCGTAGGCGTTCTCCGCCGAGGCGCTGTCGGCGGTGCGGCCCTTGCGCAGCGCCTCGATCGCGGCATTGAGATTTTGCGGCGTGACGCCGGCCTGGGCGAGGATTTTTCCGGCCTCGCTGGAGCGCTCCAACGCCAGCGCCAGCAACAGCCGCTCCACGGTGACGAAGCTGTCGCCCGCCTTGTCGCCGGCCTTCTCGGCGGCATCGAACACGCGGCCGAGCGCCGGATCGAGATAAACCTGCCCGGCGCCGCCGCCGGAAACCTTCGGCCGCTTCTCCAGCGCCGCTTCGGTGGCGGCAAGCGCCGCGCGTGAATTGCCGCCGGCGCGGTCGATCAGGCCGGCGGCGAGCCCTTCCGGGTCGTCGAGCAGCACTTTGAGCAAATGCTCGGGCGCAAACTGCTGGTGGCCCTCGCGCTGGGCGAGCGATTGGGCCGACTGCACGAAACCGCGGCTGCGGTCCGTATATTTATCGAAGTTCATGGCTTCTCCCTCGGCCTATCCCGGAGACCCCGAAGGCGTAACCGGGACATCGTCATTGGGTGGATTTTCAGGCTTTGGACAGGCCCGGATCGGGCGATCCGGCTGAACCATCCCCTGACGTATTTCTATATGGGAACGCCGCCGGCAGGCGGAAAGAGGCGCCAAAGAAGCCCGTTGAATAAAAGCCTAACGACTGGCCCGCGCGCGAGCGGCCCGGAAAGCAGCCGGCAGGACTGAGCGGGCAAAACGAAGCCTCGACGACCTTGCGACCATCGCCGGGCTTGAGCTAACCGCGGCCGACGCCGAGGCGGTGCGGGCGCTGCACGAGGCAAGCATCGCCGTTGTGCCGATCGACGAAGAGGTCGCCCACGCCGCCGTCGCCGCCTTCGAGCGCTACGGCAAGAGCCGCCACCGCGCCAGCCTGAACTTCGGCGACTGCCTGTCCTACGCCTGCGCCAAAGCCCACGGCGCCAAGCTTTTGTTCAAGGGCGGCGACTTCGCGCAGACGGATGTTGCGTGGGCGTGAGGCGGGCGACGCTGCCGATGCTGGTAAGGGCGAACGCGCGCGGGTTTGCGCGGTTCGCAGGGTTAAGGGGCGCGGTATCAGAAGAAGCGCTTCAAGCGGGCCTCTCGTCCCCGTGCACCTCGAAGTATGACCAGCCCTTTGATGTAATCTTTCTGGTCATCATTTGGACGACACTGTCAAGATCGACTCGGCATGGGCCCTTAAGTGCACACTCCCAAAGCACGATCACTTTCCAATCTGCTCGCAATAGCTCTGCGACAACGTTCGCATCACGCTTCGTGTTATCACTTATCTTCTTCGACCAAAACGCAGTGCGAGTTGAGGGTAACTTGAATAGTCGGCAGTCATGCCCGTGCCAGAAGCAGCCGTGTATGAATATGGCAACGCCATATCGCGGCAAAATAAGATCGGGCCTTCCAGGTAACTTCCCAGAACAC
>JASHQO010000489.1 GCA_030039105.1 Xanthobacteraceae bacterium | reverse complement strand
TGAGCAGCACGCCGGCGTCGGCGCCGGAGGTGCTGGCAAAGATCGCGCCAAGCACCATGGTGGCAACCGTGGTGACGACGTAGGTTTCGAACAGATCGGCGGCCATCCCGGCGCAGTCGCCGACGTTGTCTCCGACATTGTCGGCGATAGTGGCGGGATTGCGCGGATCATCCTCGGGGATTCCGGCTTCGACCTTGCCGACCAGGTCGCCGCCGACATCGGCGCTTTTTGTGAAGATGCCGCCGCCGAGCCGCGCGAAAATCGAGATCAACGATGCGCCGAAGCCGAGCGCAACGAGGGCGTTGGTCACCGTTCTATCGTCCGCAGCAAGATGCAGCGTGCCGATGAGAAAGCCGAAATAGAGGGTGACGCTGAGAAGCGCGAGGCCGGCCACCAGAAGACCGGTGCTGGCGCCGGCGCGGAAAGCCAGCGCCAGCCCGCCGGCGAGCGAGCCTATCGAAGCCTGCGCGGTGCGCGCGTTGGCACGCACCGAGACGTTCATGCCGATGAACCCGGCAGCGCCCGACAGCACGGCACCCACCGCAAAGCCGACCGCGACGAGCCAGCCGAGGAAATAGCCGATGATCAGGAAAATCACGATGCCGACGACGGCGATGGTGGTGTACTGGCGCCGCAGATAAGCCTGCGCACCCTCGCGCACGGCCGCGGATATCTCTTGCATCCTTTCGCTGCCGGGATCGGATCGCAATACCGAGATGATCGCCCAGATGGCGTAGATGATGGCGAGGACGCCGCAGGCAACGATAAGCCACAAATTATTCATTGGATCGGTCCCCGGTTGTGGTGAGAGGCCAAACGGCGGCGTTGGCCCGGAAGGCGCGCGCCCGGCGCGCAAAAATGCCCGCTGCGAGCGCAATTCGGCGCCGACATAGCCCAAAATAGCCTTGAGACGCAACGGCTCCGGAGAAAAGTTGCACAACCCCGAGATGGCGGGCCGGAAAGCCGCGTTTCACGCCGTGCTGGATCGTGCAGGTTAGCCTGGAATTGCAGGCTTTCCCCTGCTGTCGCCGGCCGGTAGCAAACGGTTATAGGGCTGTCGCGGCGTTTGGGTCCAAAATCGGTTCGCCTCGGCGATGGGCTCGATCGTATCCGGCGAGGCTGGCCGGCGCCGCAGCGTTGCCGGTGTTCCTCGAATGGTCTTCGGCGCCGGCACACAGGTCGCCGCAGCCGTCGCCGACACACGAGATATTAGGATTTTTGCCGGAGTGTCGGCGTCATGCGCGCCCTCTTGCTGGTTTCGATGTTGACGCTCGGCGCTTGTGCCAGACCGGTGACGCTGCCGACGGCGTGGACGCGCGCGGACGGCCAACCGGTCAACTCCGGATTGTTGGATATCGACCGTCTCGATTGTAAAGACGAAGCGCAGAAGCCCGCTGGCGCGACCCGCGGCAGCGCCGATAAGGGCGGCAATAACCAGGCCACGCTTGACGATTTCGTCGGCTGCATGAGAGAGCGCGGCTACGTGCAGATCAAAGGTTGAACCGCCGCCCGGACCGCCGATTCCTTGCCGACCCGCCTATTGCCGCGTCCAGCGCGTGTTGAAAGCCCATGAAGGTTCAGAAAACTCGCGTCACCGACTTGCAATAAAGCTCCCATTCCAGCCAAACCGCGGTCGTCATCGTTGACGCCGTCATGGCGCCTGTAATTCGATCGACCGAGCCGGTCACATCGGTTTCTGTCGTAACCCCGTAAGTCTGTTGTTGGCTCTTGCCTTCGAAATAAACGGTAGCGGCGTCGACCTTTTTTATGGGAATGACGTAGCCGTTGAAGGAAACATTCTGTTCGCCGAGGTTGACGACGACGCCGAGCTTGGAGATCGCTTCATCGTCGGTGTGGCGCTTGAGGTCCTCCACCTTGCCGTCGCAAGACAGCGTGACGATCATCGGCTCGGCGCCGCGTGCATGAGGTATGAACACGAGCGTCATTGCTGCGATCGTGAAGATGATCCTCATAGTCGAGCCTCAGCCGCCGCCCCTCCGGACCAGCATTGCACGTCCGGGCTCAACGGAATAGGGAGCAATGAGCACCCCATGGCCGAGCGTTGCGACGGGTCGCGGTCGCTGCTCCGACCGATCGCCATCCCGAGGTCGTGACGCCGCGCCCGCTCGCCGACGTGCGCAAATCGCTCCGGCACTTTTGATCGACTCGATGTCGCCGCGCGCGGCGATGCCGGCAATGGTCCGACAACCCCGGCAGGGCGGATCGGCCGTCCCGGCGCGATGGCCGCGGCGGCGCCGGCTTAGCCGCCGCGGCGTCACAGCGACTTGAGGCGGACGAGCCGGCTCCATTCCTGCCGCAGCGTCTTGGGCTTCTTCGCCTTGCGGCACCAAAGCCCGTGACTGCACGCCTCCGGGTCGGCGCCGCGGCAGGTGCGCGCCCGGCGGCACCGCTTGTTGGCGCAGAAGCGGAACGATCCCAGCAAATCGCACTGCGCCCGCCAGATCAAATCGATGCGCGCCGGCAATGGGCGCTCCAGCCACTGTTCGAGCGTGAGCCGCCCCGGAAAGCTTCGCGTCGGTCGTCGCCGCGGCATGGCTTGGTCTTCTCTCCTCGTCGCCAGATCGAGCCCGGCGACGATGCGTTCCTTCGTTCCCGCGATGCCCCTTCGCACCCGAGCCTTGCTCATCCCACCAAAAAACACGTCAAAGCCAAGCCAAGGAAAGCCACGACAACGCCTCCCTTGAAAAGAAGGGAGGCGGGGCGCCGAGAGGCGCGCACCGGGAGCCGCATCGAAAAGCGATGCGGCGCGCGCCCTTTCTCCTGCCCTCCGTTTGCGGAGGACCGAGGCCCAGGACTTCATAAAGCCTTGGACCTCCTGGAGCGGGCGCGCTCGCCTTGCGGCGCCCTACCGCGGCACTCGCCGAGATTTTACTCTCGGCTCGGCTTCAGGCCGCGCTTCCTGGAACCACCGGATGCAAACGGGAGGACCCTCTCCGGCACCAGTGCAGCGAGCACCTCGCGGTCCGGCACGCGCCGGACGGGACGATGCCCAAGCCGCCCGCGAGCGCAGTGTATTTCTGCGCAGCACGAGAACCGCCCCCGCTCCGCCTCAAGGAGTACCCTCGCGAAAGGCGCCCTTTGCGAGCGGGATAGTCGCTATGTAACCGCTATGGGGACAAAAGTCAAGGCCAGTGTCGCTTTATTGGGGACGCGCCGCAGGGCGGATTAGCGCAGCGTAATCCGCCATCCGATCGCTGCGCGGCGGCGGATTACGCCTTAATCCGCCCTACCGTGCTACCGTACTTCCTCGTTGATTGTGGCCCGATTGTCACTGTCCGGGAGAAAGCGAACGCGGGGAGCCATTTCGGCCTCGTGCGCCGCACCAAGCTGTGTAATGTCGAAGACCTGCGATCAGGCGTTGCAGGGGGCGCATCATGAAAAAGCTACTGCTTTCGAGTGCTGCTGTTATTGCGTTGTCAGGCGCGACGGCGATGGCCGCCGATATGCCGCTCAAGGCGCCGCCGGCACCGCCCTGTCCGACCTGCGACTGGACCGGCTTCTATATCGGCGTCAACGCCGGCGGCGGCATCGGCCGCGACCCGACGTCGAATGCGGCGTCGCTGTTTCCGCCGGGCACGTTCGGCGGGGTCAGCCCGGGCGTGATCAACCCGCTGTCGGGCTTCTCCTACGCGCAGTCGCCGGCCGGCGCGATCGGCGGCGCCCAGATCGGCGTCAACTGGCAGACCGGCAATATGGTGTTGGGCGCCGAGGCCGACTGGGACGCCTCCGGTCAGCGCGACAGGCTCAACAACAGCAGCTTCCTCGCCTCGTCGGTCGTCGTGGCGCCCGCCAGCACCAACTTCACCGACCAGGAAAAGATCGACTGGCTGGCGACGGCGCGATTGCGGCTCGGCTGGGCCAATGATTTTGCGCTCTGGTACGTCACCGGCGGCGCCGCCTGGGGCCGGGTCGATTCCAACTACACGTTCCAGGGCTTCGGATCCCCGCTTTACGCGTCCGCTCCCGGTGCGGCGAACTTCAGCACCACCAGATCGGGCTACGCGGTGGGCGGCGGCGTCGAAACCACGCTGTCATGGCTCGGCATGTCCAACCATTGGTCAGCCAAGATCGAATACCTCTATGTCAATCTCGGCAGCGTGAGCCATTCGTTCGGCCTTCCGGTGACCAGCGTCGCCGGAGCGGCCTACACGGTTTCGGGCAACAGCAATATCCGCGACAATCTGGTCCGCGCCGGCCTGAACTACCGCTTCGGCGACTTCGGCAGCGGGCCGAAGCCGGTTGCGGCGGCGGCACCCTGCCCGACCTGCAACTGGACCGGCTATTACATCGGCGGCAATGTCGGCGGCAGCATCGGCCACGATCGCAGCCACGATTCGGTTTCGCTGTTCCCGCCCGGCGGGGAGTTCGGCGTCACCAATCCGCTCAACGACACCGTCTTTACGCACGCGCCGATCGGCGTGCTCGGCGGCGGCCAAGTCGGCATCAACTGGCAAACCGGAAACTGGGTGCTGGGTGCCGAGGCCGATTGGGACAAGTCCGCGGAGCACGACACCTTCAGCAGCACGAACTTCATTGCCTCCACCTTGGTCGTGGCGCCCACGACGATGAGCTACACCGACCAACAGAAGATCGAGTGGCTGGCGACGGCGCGGGCGCGCCTTGGCTGGGCGCAGAATTGCTTCTTGTGGTACGTCACGGGCGGCGCCGCCTGGGGCCGGATCGACTCCAACTACACCTTCCAGAGCACAACGGCGGTCGGGACGCTGTTCACCACGGCGCCCGGCGCGGCGAACTTCTCGGCGACCAAATCGGGCTGGACCATCGGCGGCGGCGTCGAAACCAGCCTGGTCGGCCTCGGCGCCTCAAATCACTGGTCGGCCAAGCTCGAATATCTCTATGTCGATCTCGGCAGCATCAACAACGCCTTCGGCGTTCCAGTGACGACTACCCCGACGGCGGCCTTCGCGGTCACGAGCAGCAGCAATGTGCGCGACCATGTCGTCCGGGTCGGCTTGAACTATCGTTTCGGCCCGTAGCCGCGCGATACGGTCACGGCCCGGCAGGTTCGCAGGCAGCGTAGCCCGCCTGACGCTCGGTGCTTGTACCAACCCGTTATACCCCATCTACAAATTACGGCGCGCTCACACTACGCCGAGATGGCGGATCGGGCGGCCCGGCGCGATGGCTTCGGCGGCGGCGATGATGGCGCGGGCGTCGATGCCGTAGTGGGCGTAGAGATCGGCGATCGAGCCGGTCTGGCCGAAATGCTCGACGCCGAGCGGCCGCACCCGGTGGCCGGCGACTGCGCCGAGCCAGCCCAGGGTGGCCGGATGGCCGTCGAGCACGCTGACGATGCCGCAATGGCGCGGCAGGCCGGCGAGCAGCCGCTCGATATGGCAGCGGGCGTGAATGAGGCCGCGCTCGCGCGCCCGCCATGCCGCGGTCCAACCGGCATTGAGGCGGTCGGCGGAGGTGACGGCAAGGAGGCCGACGTCGCGCCGATCCTCCGCCATCAGGCCGATGGCCTGGATCGCTTCGGGCGCGACCGCTCCTGCGTAGGCGACCACGACCTGGCAGTTCGGCCCGGGCTCGCGCAGCCAATAGGCGCCGTCGACGATGGCCTGGCGCAACGCCGGCGTCATCGTGCGCTCGATCTGCTCGATCGGCCGGGTCGAGAGCCGCAGATAGACCGCGCCGCCGGTCTCGTCGCGCAGCCAGTTGCGCTCGGACAGCTCGCCTTCGGCGTCCTTTTCCGCCTCGCGCTGGATGTAGTCGAAGGCGAAGGCGAGGATGACGGCGAGCTCATCGACGAAGGCCGGCTCGAACGCGGCGAGCCCGTCTTGCGCCAGCCCGATCAGCGGCTCGGCGATCGACTGGTGGGCGCCGCCTTCCGGCGCCAGCGTGATGCCGGACGGCGTCGCCACCAGGATGAAGCGCGCGTCCTGGTAGCAGGCGTAATTGAGCGCATCGAGGCCGCGGGCGATGAACGGATCGTACAGCGTGCCGATGGGCAACAGCCGCTCGCCGTTGACGGCGTGCGACAGGCCGAGCGCCGCAAGCGCGCCGAACAGGTTCATCTCGGCGATGCCGAGCTCGATATGCTGGCCCTTGGGCGAGAACTCCCAATTGAACGTCGACGGAATGCGCTCGCTCTTGAACGTGTCGGCCAGGTTTTGCCGCGCGAACAGGCCGCGGCGGTTGACCCAGGCGCCGAGATTGGTCGACACCGTGACGTCGGGCGAGGTGGTGACGATGCGCGACGCCAGCGCCGTGTCGCCGCGCGCGATCTCGTTGAGCAGCGCGCCGAACCCGGCCTGCGTCGCCATTTTCGGCTGGATCGGCACGGTGAGCGCGGCCGGCACCTCGATGCGCGGCGCTTGCAGGCGGCGTTCGCCGCCGCTGGCGAACGGCACGCGGCCGAGAAACGCGGCGATGGCGTCGGCCGGCTGCGCCAGGCCCTCGAACCGGTCCCATTCGTGGCCGGACCGGACGTTCATCGACGTCTGAAAGGTCGCCATCTGCGCCGGCGTCATCAGGCCGGCGTGGTTGTCCTTGTGGCCGGCCAACGGCAGGCCGTAGCCCTTGATCGTGTAAGCGATGAAACAAACCGGGCGGTCGTGATCGACGGCGTCGAATGCTTCGATGATGGATTTCAGGTCGTGGCCGCCGAGATTGTTCATCAGCCGCGCCAGCTCGTCGTCGCTGCGCCGCGCGATAAGCTGCGTCACCGGCCCTTGGTCGCCGATCTCGTCGTTGAGGCGCTTGCGCCAGGCCGCGCCGCCCTGGAACACCAGCGCCGAATAGAGCTGGTTCGGGCAATTATCGATCCAGCGCTGCAGGACGTCGCCGCCCGGCTCGGCAAACGCTGCCCGCTGCAGCGCGCCGTATTTCAGCACGACGACGTCCCAGCCGAAATTGCGGAACAGATTTTCATAGCGCTCCCACAGGCCTTCGCGCACCACGGCGTCGAGGCTTTGCCGGTTGTAGTCGACGATCCACCAGCAATTGCGCAGGCCCTGCTTCCAGCCTTCGAGCATGGCCTCGAAAATGTTGCCCTCGTCGAGCTCGGCGTCGCCCAGGAGCGCGATCATGCGGCCCTCGGGCCGCGGCGTGCCGTCGATG
>JASHQO010000488.1 GCA_030039105.1 Xanthobacteraceae bacterium | reverse complement strand
GAACCGGTCGAGCGCCCGGAGCGCGTCGAGCGCGCCGAGCCCGCGCTGCGGCCTGCTGCTGCGGCGCCCGCACCAGCCCCTGCGCCGGCCTCGGTCAACGCCTCGATCGCCTCGGTGGCGAAGGCAGCCATCGCAGCGGCGATCCTGCCGCAGGGCGGCAGCGACGACGTCGCGATCCGTCAGCTCGCGCCGAAGCCTTCGCTGTTCATCGATCCGCCGGCCAGCAGCGAGCCGGATGACCTCGAGCCCGAGCCGGAAGCCTTCATTCCGCCGCCGGCGGAACGACCCGCGGCACGCCACCCCCGGATGCCGCGCATCGATGAGCTGCCGCTGCCGGCGCAGAATCAGCTCCGCGCCCATCTGGGCGAGCCGCTGCCGGAGAATCATCCGGAGACGCAGCGCAAGTCGCTGTTCGAGCGCATCACCGGCGGCCTCGCCCGCCGTCCGCGGGAGGACGAGCCCCAGGCGCAGCCACGCACCATGCCGGCACCGCCGCTGCCGGCCGAGCGCCTGGCCGGGCGACCGATGCCGCGAATGCCCGAGCCGCGTCAGGAGCCGGTGTCCGAATATGCCAAGCGTCCGGCGCCTCAGGGCCTCGACCAGCACGGCCGGCAGACTCCTGTGCATAACCCGTCCGAGGAGGATCAGCTCGACATCCCCGCCTTCCTGCGCCGCAAGGCGAAGTGAAGATTGCCCGGCGCCGCCCCTGGCTGACGCCGATGGCTCCCCGCCGAAATGAAGGGCAAGCCCGGGTCGATCCGGCGCTGCCCTTCATGCTGTTGAATTTAGGGTAATATCGGGTGCGGTGGAGACCGAGCCAGGATTCGCGCAGGCGGTCGCGATTGTGACGGGCTGAGGCTTAGGCAGTGCCCAGGCGATCACCGCACGTCGTCATCTATGGGCGCTTTGCCGGCCAGAGTGCGGCCAGAACATGGTAACATTCGGTAAGAAAGCGTGAGTTGGCCTGTGGACGGCCCGCCGGTACATTTACCGTGAGTAGAGGGGTGGTGTTGGGGGACCAAGTCGGTCGGCCAGGTGCGGGTCTAAATTGGGGCCTTTCGTCAGTTTCGGCCTTGAGTCACCGGGTGCGGACCTCCCCGATCGTGCAGGCCAACCTGCATCCCCTCAAATTGGGGTGGGTCATTAACTGGTCGCGTGTTTCCTGCTCGCGCAGTTTGACCATAAGTTGTGGGACGACCGCATGACGCGGGGCATGCAAGGCGCAAGTCAGACGACGTTGCGTAAAGCGGCGACGGTAGCCGGTATCGGTGTCCATTCCGGCTCACCTGCAACGCTGACGCTGCATCCCGCGGAAGCCAATACCGGCATCGTTTTCCTGCGCACCGGCCGCGACGGCCAAGGCGACCGCGAAGGCGACCGCGAGCTCGCCGCCGACTACCGCGCCGTGACCGCGACCGAATTCGCAACCGTGCTCGGCGACAAGAGCGGGCCTGCGGTTTCGACCACCGAACATGTGCTTGCTGCGCTGCACGGTCTCGGCATCGACAACGTCGTCGTCGAAGTCGACGGCCCCGAAGTTCCGATCATGGACGGCAGCGCCGAACCGTTCGTCGCCGCCATTGACCAAGCCGGCGTTGCGACGCTGGCGGCGCCGCGGCGCTACATCAAAGTGCTCAGGCCGGTTCGCGTCGGCAAGAACGGCTGCCACGCCGAGTTGCGTCCCTATGCCCGCGGCCTCCGCATCGAGGCCGAAATCGAATTCGATCATGCGCTGATCGGCCGCCAGGCTTTCGCCATCGACGTCGCGCCGGACAGCTTCCGCCGCGAGTTGGCGCGGGCCCGCACCTTCGGCTTCATGCGCGACGTGGCGAAACTGTGGAGTGCGGGCTATGCGCTCGGCGCCTCGTTCGAGAACACGGTCGTGGTAGCGGAGAGCCGCGTGCTCAACGCCGAGGGCGTCCGGTTCCCCGACGAATTCGTCCGCCACAAGGCGGTCGATGCCATCGGCGACCTGGCGCTGGCCGGCGCGCCGATCCTCGGCGCCTATCATTCGGTGCGCGGCGGCCACAAGCTCAACCACGCCATGCTGACTGCCCTGATGGCCGATCGCAGCGCCTGGATTTACGTCGATACGCCGGAGGCGCCGGTGCGGCGGCTCCGCGGCCATGCCGAGCCCGCCGGCGGCTTCGTCACCCCGGCCTATGGGCCCGACATCTCTTAACTTTTTCGCCTTAATCCCGGCCGATTGCGGGCCATAATCCCGGTATTATGACCGCTCCGTGGGGACACTGCCCCGGGTCGTGGACATTGGCGGCGTGGGACGGATAGATCGGCGTTGTGGGATTCTGACGGTCGCATGAAGCCGCGGTTACCAGGATCGGACCGATCGGGCCGGAGCCTGCGCGTGGTGGCGGGGTATCTCGCGCTCGCGCTCGTCGCCGTGCCGCTGATGGGCGGCTGCAGCTATTTCAACAAGGATGAGGACTACGTCTCCGACGATCCGGCCGACAAGCTCTACAACGAAGGCTTGTTCCTGTTGAACAACAAGCAGGACTACAAGGAAGCCGCCAAGAAGTTCGACGAGGTCGATCGGCAAAATCCCTATTCCGACTGGGCCCGCAAGGCCCTGTTGATGTCGGCCTACTCCTACTATCAGGCCAAGGAATACACCGACTGCATCAGCTCGGCGCAGCGCTACGTGACGCTGCATCCCGGCAGCCCCGATGCCGCTTACGCGCAATACCTGATCGGCGCGTCCTATTACGACCAGATCCTCGACGTCACGCGCGACCAGGCGCGCGCCGACAAGGCGATCAACGCGCTGGAGGAGGTGGCTCGCAAATATCCGGATTCCGAATACGCCATCGCCGCCAAG
>JASHQO010000487.1 GCA_030039105.1 Xanthobacteraceae bacterium | reverse complement strand
TCCTCGGCGGCGAGAAGGAAGGCCTGGTCGGCATCACCTACGAGGTGGTCGGCAAGCCCGGCAATCCGGTGCTGCGCATCAACCCGATCTCGGCGCTGGCGCCGGGCATCCTGCGCAAGGTGTTCGAGTTTCCGATCAACAACAACGGCAATTTCGACGACAGCACCGGCACGGCGGGAAGCGCGGGCTCCGCCGGCGGCAGCTACAACAACAGTAACTACAACAGCAATTACAACGCCAATAGCTACAACAGCTACAACCGGCAGTGAGCTGGATTATTAGACCGGCTTGAGCAGCACGTGCCGCTTGCGGCCGAGCGACAGTTTCACCACGCCGTCCGCCGTGACCTCGGCCTCGCCGACGATCGCCTTGTCGCTGGTCACGCGCACGTCGTTGACCATGATGGCGTTGTTGGCGATGGCGCGGCGCACTTCGCCGTTCGACGCGGCGAGCCCGGCTTTGACGAATGCCGCAAGCACGCCGATGCCGGCTTTCAGCTCGGCGCGCGGTACCTCGACCGCCGGCAGGCTCGTGCCGAGGCCGCCTTCCTCGAAGGTGGTGCGGGCGGTTGCAGCGGCTTGCTCGGCGGCGGACTGGCCGTGCACCATCGCGGTCGCGGCGGTGGCGAGAATCTTCTTGGCCTCGTTGATCTCGGCGCCCTTGAGCGCGGCGAGGCGTTCGATCTCGTCGAGTTGCAGCACGGTGAAGAGTTTCAGGAACCGGGCGACGTCGGCGTCCTCGGTGTTGCGCCAGAATTG
Organism: Xanthobacteraceae bacterium; assembly: GCA_030039105.1. Taxonomy (GTDB): domain Bacteria; phylum Pseudomonadota; class Alphaproteobacteria; order Rhizobiales; family Xanthobacteraceae; genus BOG-931. The sequence goes on along the minus strand of JASHQO010000487.1, from coordinate 10,480 downwards.
CCAATAGTCGTACGGGCTCATCTGATCGGCATTGAGCCACACCGCGCCGGACGCGGTCTTGCCCATCTTGGCGCCCGACGCCGTTGTTATCAGCGGCGCGGTGAGCGCGAAGAACTGCGCATTGTGCAGCCGGCGGCCGAGATCGATGCCGTTGACGATGTTGCCCCACTGGTCCGAGCCGCCCATCTGCAGCATGCAGCCGTAGCGGCGGTACAATTCGACGAAGTCGTAGGCCTGCAGGATCATGTAGTTGAATTCGAGGAACGACAGCTCCTGCTGGCGCTCGAGCCGCAGCTTCACCGAGTCGAAGCTGAGCATGCGATTGATCGAGAAGTGGCGGCCGACGTCGCGCAGGAAATCGACATAGTTGAGCGTGTTGAGCCAATCGGCATTGTTGGCCATCACGGCGCCGGCCTTGCCGTCGCCGAAGCGCATGAAGCGCGCGAAGATCGCGCGGATGCTCTTGAGGTTGGCGTTGATGTCGGCGTCGGTCAGCAGCCGGCGACTTTCGTCCTTGCCCGACGGATCGCCGACCCGTGAGGTGCCGCCGCCCATCAAGGGCAGGGGACGGTGGCCGGTCTGCTGCAGCCAATGCAGCATCATGATCGGCAACAGATGGCCGATATGGAGCGACGGCGCGGTGCAATCGAAGCCGATGTAAGCCGTGATGGTCGAGGTACGGGCGAGCGCGTCCAGCGCCTCGGGCTCGGAGACCTGATGGATGAAGCCCCGGCTGGCGAGGACGTTGAGGAAATCGGACTTGTAGGCGCTCATCGTTCGGCTTCTTGATTCCGCGCCGCCGCCGTGGCCGAGCGGCGCGGCGCCGCTGGTGTAACAGGTCCGGCGCGCGATTCAACCCAAGCAACGCTGCTGCCCGGGCCGATCGTTCTCGCCCACTGGGCGGTGTCGGGCCTCGACATTCTGGGCCTGTTTCTCGGCATCGGCCCGGGGCTGCGACGGCACGTTTAGCGCCGTCCGTCATCGCGAGCGTCCGCGACGCAATCCAGGCGGCGTCGCCGCGCCGGATGCTTCGCTTCGCTCGCAATGACGTGGCGTTACTTCGCCGCCGCTTCCTTCAGCGGGTCCTTCACCGCCTCGAAGGTCGCGAACTCGACGGCCCACGGCGCGCCGTCCTTCTTCTCGACCTTGCGGATGTAGACGTTCTGCACGATGTCGCGGGTGCGCGGATCGATCGAGATCGGGCCGCGCGGGCTCTCCCAGCTCATGCCCTTCATCGCGCCGATCACGGTGTCGGCGTCGGTGTTGCCGTTGGTCTTCTTGAGCGCCTCGTAAATGAGGTGCATGCCGTCATAGCCGCCGACCGAGATAAAATTGGCGCGATGGCCGGTCGCCTTCTGGTAGGCCGCGACGTAGTCCCGATTGAGCTTTGACGGATGCGCCGCCGAATAGATGCCGGCGGTGACGACGCCGAGCATGGTATCGCCGGTGGTCGGCAGGTCGTCGTCGTCGACGATGTCGCCCGGGCCGACCAGCTTGATGCCGGATTTGTCGAGGCCGCGCTCGGCGAACTGCCGGGCGAAGGTGCCGGCCTGGCCTGCCGGCACGAACACGAACAGGGTGTCCGGATGCAGGTCCGAGGCGCGCTGCAGGAACGGCGCGAAGTCGGGATTGTTGAGCGGCACTTTCAGGGTCTCGAGAACCTGTCCGCCGCCCTTGGTGAAGCTGTCCTCGAACACCTTGCCGGCTTCGGCGCCCGGCGCCCAGTCGGACAACACCGAGACCGCCTTGCGGCTGCCGTTCTTGATCGCCCAGTCGGCGATGATGCCGGACTGCTGGCCGAGCGTGAAGCTCGTGCGCACGTAGTACGGCGATTTCGCCGTGACGATCGAGGTGCCCGACACCATGACCACGGTCGCCACTTTGCCTTCGGTGGCGATCGGCGCCATCGACATCGCGCTCGGCGTGAGCGACGCGCCGAGGAAATTCACGTGATCGTTGACGATCATCTCCTGGGCGAGGCGCTTGGCGTTGTCGGGCACGCTGGCGTCGTCGCGGACGATCAGCTCGATTGTCTTGCCCGCCACCGTGTTGCCGTGCTGGTCCATATAGAGCTTGGTGGCGGCGGAGATTTCGCGCCCCACCGCGGCCGAGGTCCCGGTCATCGGCGCGACGATGCCGATCTTGATGGTGTCCTGCGCCGCGGCGCCGCCGGCGCCGAGCGCTGCGATCGCAACCGCGAAACAGCCGGCGGCGAAATGCTTGATGCTCATTTCAATGTCCTTGTTTTCGGTCTGTCGAACAGGGCGGCGGCGCGCTACTTCGCGGCCTGATGCAGCGGGTCCTTGACGTGCTCGAAGGTCTCGAACTCGACCGCATACGGCTCGCCGTTCCGCTTCTCGACCTTGCGGATGTAGACGTTCTGGATGATATCGCGGGTTTCCGGATCGATCGAGATCGGGCCGCGCGGGCTTTCCCAGCTCATGCCCTTCATGGCGGCAAGAAGCTTGTCCGGGTCGGTATTGCCGCCGGTCTTTTCCAACGCCGCGTAGATCAGGTGCATGCCGTCATAGCCGCCGACCGAGATGAAGTTGGCGCGCTTGCCGCCGGTGGCCTTGGCATAGGCGGCGACGTAGTCCTGATTGAGCTTGGACGGATGCGCCGCCGAATAGAACCCGGCGGTGACGACGCCGAGCAGCGCATCGCCGGTGGCAGCGAGATCGTTGTCGTCGACGATGTCGCCCGGGCCGACGAGCTTGATGCCGGATTTGTCGAGGCCGCGCTCGGCGAATTGCCGGGCGAAGGTGCCGGCCTGGCCCGCCGGCACGAACACGAACAGCGTATCGGGCTGCAGGTCGCGGGCGCGCTGCAGGAACGGCGCGAAGTCGGGGTTCTGCAGCGGCACTTTCAAGGTGTCGAGGAGCTGGCCGCCGCCTTGGGTGAAATGCTGCTCGAACGCCTTGCCGGCCTCGGCGCCGGGTGCCCAGTCGGACAGCACGGATACGGCTTTATGGCTGCCGTTCTTGATCGCCCAGTCGGCGATGATGCCGGACTGCTGGCCGAGCGTGAAACAGGTGCGCACGTAATAGGGCGAGCGCTCGGTCACCACCGAGGTGCCCGAGATCATCACCACGGTCGGGATTTTGGCTTCGGTCGCGATCGGCGCCATCGACATCGCGCTCGGCGTCGTGCCGGCGCCGAGGATGGCGACGTGATCGTTGACGGCGAGCTCTTGCGCCAGCCGCTTGGCGACGTCCGGCACGCTGCCGTCGTCGCGCAGCAAAATTTCGATCTTCTTGCCGGCAACCGTATCGCCGTGCTGCGCCATGTAGAGCCTGACGGCGGCGGCGACTTCCTGGCCGGCGGCGCCGACGGCGCCGGTCATCGGCATGACGAGGCCGATCTTGATCGTGTCCTCGGCGGCGGCACGGCCGCAGCCGAGTGCGGCGGTCGCGATTGCCAGGCCGGCGATTGCAAAATATTTGTGAACGGAACCTGTCTTGGGACTCATGGCTTTCCCCCCAAAATGTTCGATGTTTGCGGGCATTGAACGACCGGGGGCCGGCCATTGCAAGCGCAGCGCCGGGCCGTTGGGGCCATCTGCGGCGAAAAGCGGCGCTATCGGAAGGCGAGGGACGATGGCGGACGAGGCCGCGACCGCGCGACGGACACCCCGCGGCGTCGTGGTGGCAGCGCTCGGCGCCTTGCAAATTCCGGCCTGGGGCTCGTCATTCTATTTGCTCGCAGTGCTGGCGAAGCCGATCGCGGCCGATACCGGCTGGGCCTACGACCGCGTCATGGGCGGCCTTGCGCTCGGCCTTCTGGTCGCCGGCGCCGTGTCGCCCCGGGTCGGGCGCGCCATCGCCAAATACGGCGGACGGGTCGTGCTGCCCTGCGGCGCGCTGCTGCTGGCGGCGGGCTTGGCACTGATCGGCAGCGCACAAAACTTTGCCGTCTATCTCGCCGGCTGGGCGGTCGCCGGCGCCGGCATGGGCGCGGGCCTTTACGACTCCGCCTTCGCCACGCTGGGCGCGCTCTACGGCCGCTCGGCGCGCAGCGCCATCACCGCGGTGACCCTGCTCGGCGGTTTCGCCAGCACGGTGTGCTGGCCGTTCAGCGCCTATCTGGTCCAGCATTTCGGCTGGCGCGACGCGTGCCTGACCTATGCGGCCTGGCATCTTTGCGTATCGCTGCCGCTGTATCTGATCGTCATTCCGACCCTCAAGCACGCCGGCGCCGCCGATCGATCCGAAACCGCCACAGCCGCGGCGGCGCTGTTGGCGGGCGAGCGCGCGGTCTTTGTCGTGCTCGCCATTGTGCTGACCTTGGCCGCCGCGATCCTGTCGCTGATCGGCTCGCAGCTCGTCACCTTGTTGCAGGGCGCGGGCCTCGCATTGGCGCAGGCCGTGACGCTCGGCATGATCATCGGGCCGATGCAGGTCGGCGCCCGCCTGATCGAGATGCTGTTCGGCTCGCGCTACCACCCGATCTGGACCATGGTGGCGTCCGCCGTCACGGTGTGTTGCGGCGTGACGCTGTTGTTCGCCGGGCCGATCGCGTTCTGGCTGGCGATCGCGCTCTACGCCGGCGGCAACGGCATCGGCTCGATCGCCAAGGGCACGCTGCCGATGGTGCTGTTCGGCCCGGCGCGCTACCCGGTGCTGGTCGGCAAGCTCGCGCTGCCGATCTTGTGTGCCATGGCGCTGTCGCCCTATCTCGGCGCGCTCGCCCTGCAGGTCGGCGGCGTCGACGCGACGATCGCCTTCGTCAGCGCGCTGGCGCTGCTCAACGTGGCGTTAGCCGGCGTGTTGTTCGTGTTGACGCGAGGCAGGCGCGTGGCGGGCACATAAACGCTTGACTCACGCCGCCGTCGTCGTCCGCCCGGTCTTGCCGAGCCGCCGGTCGAGATAGGCGCCGATCGCGGTCATCAGCGGCTCGACCTTGCCGTCGAAGAAGTGGTTGGCGCCGGTGACGACCTTCTGCTCGATGACGATGCCTTTTTGCGTCTTCAGCTTTTCGACCAGGTTGCTCACGTCGCGCGGCGGCACGACGGCGTCCTTGTCGCCGTGGATGATCAGGCCGGACGACGGGCAGGGCGCCAGGAACGAGAAGTCGTAGAGATTCGCCGGCGGCGCGATCGAGATGAAGCCTTCGATCTCCGGCCGGCGCATCAGGAGCTGCATGCCGATCCAGGCGCCGAACGAGAAGCCGGCGATCCAGCAGCTACGCGCCTCGTTGTTGACCGACTGCGCCCAGTCCAGCGCCGCAGCGGCGTCGGAGAGCTCGCCGATGCCGTGGTCGAAGCCGCCCTGGCTCCTGCCGACGCCGCGGAAGTTGAAGCGCAGCGCCGAAAAACCGCGGTGCACGAAGGCGTAGTAGATCTGATAGACGATCTGGTGGTTCATCGTGCCGCCGAATTGCGGATGCGGATGCAGCACGATGCCGATCGGCGCGTTCTTCTGCCGCGCCGGATGGTAACGGCCTTCGATGCGGCCGCCGGGGCCGGTGAAGATGACCTCGGGCATGGTCCTTGAAACCTCGATCTTGGGAACGTGCGTTAACCGGTTAACCGGCGGGTTCGGATCCGCTTGACGCTGCCGGGGCGCACACGTAAGTGTTTATATCTATTTCAGATTTTGAGACCGGCAAGGTGCGTTTCGGCGGCGCGGGTTATGGTCGCGCCTTCTAGCACGAGCCAGGGGTCGAAAAGCAAGCATAACCAGCATGGCCGAGCGCAGCTATTTCGATTGGAACGCCACGGCGCCGCTCCGGCCGGAGGCCGCCGAGGCGGTGCGGGCCGCATTGGCGCTTGCGGGCAATCCGTCCTCGGTCCATGCCGAGGGCCGCGCGGCGCGGCGGCTGGTCGAGGATGCGCGCGAGCAGGTGGCGGCCCTGGTCGGGGCGCGGCCGGGCGACGTGGTCTTCACCTCGAGCGGCACCGAGGCCAACATGCTGGCGCTGACGCCCGCCATCCAGACCGCGGCTGAGCGGCGGCCGCGCGACAAGCTTTTGATTTCGGCCATCGAGCATGTGTCGGTGCGCACCGGCGGCCGCTTCGTGCCCGACGCGGTCGTCGACGTTGCGGTCGACGGCGACGGGCGGGTCGATCTCGAGGCGTTGACGCAGGCTTTGGCCGCAGCGTCGCGGCCGCTGGTCTCGATCATGCTGGCCAACAACGAGACCGGCGTGGTGCAGCCGATCGCGGCCGCCGCGGCAATCGTCCATGCAGCCGGCGGCTTGCTTCACGTCGACGCGGTGCAGGGCGCGGGGCGTATCGCTTGCGACATCGACGCGCTGGGGGCGGACCTTTTGACGCTGTCGGCGCACAAGATCGGCGGACCGAAGGGAGTCGGCGCGCTCGTTCGCGCACGCGAGGACATTCACTTTCCCGAGCCGTTGATCCGCGGCGGCGGCCAGGAACGCGGCTTGCGTGCCGGCACGGAAAATGTCGCCGGCATTGCCGCCTTCGGCGCCGCCGCCGCGGTGGCGCGCCACCAGGGTCCGGCCGAGGCCGGGCGGATGCGGGCGCTGCGCGACGCCTTGGAAGCCGGGTTGAAGGGCATCGCTCCGGGGCTGACGATCTTCGGCGCTGCCGCCGAGCGGCTGCCGAATACGACGCTTTTTGGCGCCCCTGGGTTAAAGGCCGAGACCGCGGTGATCGCCTTCGACCTCGAAGGAATCGCGGTGTCGTCCGGGGCCGCCTGCTCGTCGGGCAAGGTGCAACCGTCCCATGTCCTTGCCGCCATGGGGTTTTCGGCTCCGCTGAGCCGCGGCGCAGTGCGCGTCAGCCTGGGCTGGACCAGCAGCGAAACCGACGTCGAACGGTTCCTAAACGCTTGGACAAAGCTCGCAACTGCATTATCTAAGGGTCAGGCAGCAGCCTAAATGGCTGCACGACCGAACAATTCCGGGGCGATTTGAACCGTTCAAGCGCCCGAACAAGGTGGGTGACCCCGAGGACAGGACGCACCGACCATACCGACTAATCCAACCCGCGGGCCTTGACCCCGTGAGCGGAGGGACAAATGCCGGCAGTGCAAGAGACCGTCGATCAGGTTCGGCGGATCGACGTCGACCAATACAAGTACGGCTTCGAGACGGTGATCGAATCCGAGAAGGCCCCGAAGGGCCTGTCGGAGGACACGATCCGTTTCATCTCGGCCAAGAAGAACGAGCCGGAATGGATGCTGAAGTGGCGGCTCGACGCCTATAAGCGCTGGCTCACCATGAGCGAGCCGAAATGGGCCAAGGTCGAGTACGGCCCGATCGACTACCAGAACATCTATTACTACGCCGCGCCCAAGAGGGCGCCGCAGTCGCTCGGCGAGATCGACCCGGAGATTTTGCGCACCTACGAGAAGCTCGGCATTCCGCTGCGCGAGCGCGAGGCGTTGCTCGGCATCCAGAAGCCGGCGGGTGAGGCTGCAGAAGCCGGCGAGGGCAACGGTTACGGCAAGGTCGCGGTCGACGCCGTGTTCGACTCGGTTTCGGTCGCCACCACCTTCAAGGCGGAGCTCGCCAAGGCCGGCGTGCTGTTCATGCCGATCTCGGAGGCGATCCAGCATCATCCCGACCTGGTGAAGAAATATCTCGGCTCGGTGGTGCCGATCAGCGACAATTTCTTCGCAACGCTCAATTCGGCGGTGTTCTCCGACGGCTCGTTCGTCTACGTGCCGCCGGGCGTGCGCTGCCCGATGGAGCTGTCGACCTATTTCCGCATCAACGAGCGCAACACCGGCCAGTTCGAGCGCACCCTGATCATCGCCGACCGCGGCTCCTATGTCAGCTATCTCGAAGGCTGCACCGCGCCGGTGCGCGACGAGAACCAACTCCACGCCGCGGTGGTCGAGCTTGTGGCGCTCGACGACGCCGAGATCAAATATTCGACCATCCAGAACTGGTATCCGGGCGACGCGCAAGGGCGCGGCGGCGTCTTCAACTTCGTCACCAAGCGCGGCGATTGCCGCGGCAGGAGCTCGAAGATTTCCTGGACCCAGCTCGAGACCGGCTCGGCCATCACCTGGAAATATCCGAGCTGCATCCTGCGCGGCGACAATGCCCGCGGCGAGTTCTACTCGATCGCGATCTCGAACGGCTATCAGCAGGTCGATTCCGGCACCAAGATGCTGCACCTCGGCAAGAACACGACGAGCCGCATCATCTCGAAAGGCATCGCCGCCGGTCATTCCAACAACACCTATCGCGGCCTCGTCACCTCGCATCGCCGCGCCACCGGCGCGCGCAATTTCACCAATTGCGATTCGCTCCTGATCGGCGACAAGTGCGGCGCCCATACCGTGCCGTATATCGAAGCCAAGAATTCCTCGACCGTGTTCGAGCACGAGGCGACCACGTCGAAAATTTCCGAGGAGATGCTGTTCTACTGCATGCAGCGCGGGCTGTCGCAGGAAGAAGCCACGGCGCTGGTCGTCAACGGCTTCGTCAAAGACGTGCTGCAGCAGCTCCCGATGGAGTTCGCCGTCGAGGCGCAGAAGCTGATCTCGGTGTCGCTCGAGGGCTCGGTCGGCTGATTTGCGGCCACGCCCGCAGCGCAGGAAATAAAAATGGCTTTGTTGGACATCAAGAACCTGCACGTCGAGGTCGACGGCAAGGAAATTCTCAAAGGCCTCGACCTCACCGTCGACGCCGGCAAGGTGCACGCCATCATGGGGCCGAACGGCTCCGGCAAGTCGACGCTCGCCCATGTGCTCGCCGGCAAGGACGGCTACCAGCCGACCGCGGGCGAGGTCAGGTTCAACGGCAGGAACATCTTCGATATGCAGCCCGACGAACGCGCCGCCGCCGGCCTGTTCCTCGCCTTCCAGTACCCGCTGGAAATTCCCGGCGTCGCCACCATGACGTTCCTGCGCACGGCGCTCAACGCCCAGCGCAAGAAGCGCGGCGAGGCCGAGTTGTCGACGCCGGAGTTCCTCAAACGGGTGCGCGACGTTGCCGGCAAGCTCGGCATCGACCAGGAGATGCTGCGCCGCGCGGTGAACGTCGGCTTTTCCGGCGGCGAGAAGAAGCGCAACGAGATCCTGCAGATGGCGCTGCTCGAGCCGCGGCTCGCCGTGCTCGACGAGACCGATTCCGGCCTCGACATCGATGCGCTCAAGATCGTCGCCGACGGCGTCAACCGGCTGCGCTCGCCGCAGCGCGCCTTCGTCGTCATCACCCACTATCAGCGCCTGCTCGCCTATATCGTGCCCGACGTGGTGCACGTCCTTTCGGGCGGCCGCATCGTCAAGACCGGCGGCAAGGAGTTGGCGCTCGAGCTCGAAGCGCGCGGCTATGCCGAGTATCAGGAGGAGGCCGCGGCGTGAACGCGGAAGTCGCCACCATCAAGACCGCAGCCGAGACCGCGCTGGCGCAAGTCTATAGCGCGGCGCGCGGGCGGTTGCCCGGCGACGACACGATCGCGGCGCGGCGCGCGGCGGCGTTCGACGTGTTCGCCAAAAACGGCCTGCCGCACCGGCGCATCGAGGAATGGAAATACACCGATCTCCGCGCGCTGATGCGCGATGCCAAGCCGCTGGCCGCGCCGCCCGATGCCGCGGCCAAGGCGCGGGCGCGGACCGCCGGCGCCTCGCTCGGCGATGTCGAAACGCGCCGCCTGGTTTTCGTCGACGGTGCGTTCGTGGCCGAGCTGTCCGATGTCGGCAATCCGGAGCGTGGACTTGCGATCGGCTCGCTGGCCGAGGCGCTGTCGGCCGGCGATCCGGAGTTGACCGCCCATCTCGGCAAGCTCGCGCCGGCAAGCGACGTCGCGGTTGCGCTCAACACCGCGCTAATGGGCGACGGCGCGGTGATCCGCATTGCCGCCGGCACGACCGTCGAGCGGCCGCTGCACTTGCTGTTCGTCGCCTCGGACAAGCCGGCGGCGACATTCGTGCGCTCGCTGGTGGTGGTGGAGCAGGGTGCCCGCGCCATGCTGATCGAGAGCCACGAAGGCCCCGCCGGCAGCGACTACCAGGTCAATGCCGCGGTCGAGATGTTCGTCGGCGATGGCGCCCATGTCGATCACGTCAAGCTCATCGGCGAGGGCGCCGAGGCGCTGCACGTCTCGACCTTGGCGGCGGCGATCGGCGCCAAAGCCCGCTTCAATACCTTCACCTTCACGGCCGGCGGCGCCGTCGTGCGCAACCAGCTATTCCTCAAATTCGACGGCGAGGACACCGTCGCCGGCATCCGCGGCGCCACCTTGCTGAAGGGCCGCCAGCACGCCGATACCACGCTATTCGCCGACCACGTCGCGCAGCGCTGCCAGAGCCGCGAAGTGTTCAAATCGGTGCTCGACGACGAAGCCCATGGCGTGTTCCAGGGCCGTATTATGGTGCGGCCGCACGCGCAGAAGACCGACGCCAGGATGATGACGCGGGCCCTGCTGCTCTCCGAGCGCGCCGAGGCGGACAACAAGCCGGAGCTGGAAATCTTCGCCGACGACGTGCAGTGCGGTCATGGCGCCACCGCCGGCGCGCTGGACGACGAGTTGAAGTTTTATCTGATGGCGCGCGGCATTCCG
>JASHQO010000486.1 GCA_030039105.1 Xanthobacteraceae bacterium | reverse complement strand
CCGGCTATGCGTCGCCGGTGCGCACGCCGCGTGGCCGCGACATTCTCGCCGCCTGCGGCCAGCTCAAGAGCGCAACCGAAAAGCTCTCGGCCAGCGAGCGGCTGGCGCTGCGTGCCATGGCAATGACGGATTGAACGCGGTCCATGGCCGTGCTCGTCCGCATCATCATGGCGTTTGTCGGCTATATCCTGGCCTGCGTCGCCGCGTCGATCGTTCTCACCATCGGCACGCTGACCCCGGAATGGGACGATCTCGTTTCGCTCGGCATGTCGACGCTCGTGCTGTGGTCGACGGTCGGCATCGGCGCCGTCGTCATCGTCTCGGTTGCATTCACGCCGGCGCTTCTGCTCATTGCCTTGGCCGAAGGATTTGCCTGGCGCTCCAGCATCCTTTATGCCGCGCTCGGCGGAGTGCTGGCGCTGTCGTTGAGCTACGGCCTCGATTTCGCCGGCTATGCCGGCGAGCCCGGCGGCCCGCTCGTGCGCGAGCGCGAAGTGTTGGCGGCTGCCGGCATTGCCGGCGGCTTCGTCTATTGGCTGTTCGCCGGCCGCAAGGCAGGCGCCTGGAAGTGATCAACCGCGTCGCAATGCCGTCGGGTCATCGCGCATGAATCGAACATGAATCGAACCGGACTTTTTATCGCGCTCGGCATCGGGGCCGTGGTCGGCATTGTGTTCGGGCTGTGGCCGCGGCTCGATCTCGCCATTTCGACGCTGTTCTTCGACCCTGCGACCAAGGATTTTCGCGTCAATGCGCTGCTCTGGGTGCGGCAATCGCGCGCGGCGGCGCGGGTGATCATCGCCTTGATCGTGGCGCCGTCGGCAATCGCTTTGCTCGGCAAGTTTCTGCTGCCGAAGCGGCGCATGTTCATGACGACTCGCGTGGCGCTGTTCCTGGTGCTTACCCTCCTCCTCGGCCCGGGCCTCATCACCAATTCGATCCTTAAGGAACATTGGGGGCGGGCGCGGCCGATCGACGTCACCGAATTCGGCGGCTCCAGCCATTTCACCGCGTGGTGGGATCCACGCGGCGACTGCCCGAGCAATTGCTCGTTCATCGCCGGCGAGCCGGCTGGCGCATTCTGGACGCTGGCGCCGGCGGCGCTGGCGCCGCCGCAATGGCAGGCGTTGGCCTATGGCGCGGCGCTGGTTTTCAGTATTGCAGTGGGCGCGCTGCGCATTGCCGGCGGCGGCCATTTCTTCACCGACGTCGTGTTCGCCGGCGTGTTCATGTATCTGCTGATCTGGACGGTGTACGGGGCGATCTATCGCTGGTGGCCGCGTCGCAAGATCACGGACAGCGGCCGGACGGTTGAATAATTTCTCAGTCCGGCGCGCCGAGTGCGCCAAAGATATCAGCAAGCTTCGGGTTCATCGGCAGGTTGAGCGGCCTGACTAAACGGTCTGCTCCGCCGGCCTGAAAGCTTGCGTCGGTCCCGCGCCCGCCTATAGTCCGCGCCAATTCAGGGCAAACCGTTGCCCGAAGAGGGGTTTTTGTGATGCCGCACGGCGACGTCAAAAAGGTAGTGCTGGCCTATTCGGGCGGGCTCGATACCTCGATTATTCTGAAGTGGCTGCAGACCACCTACGGCTGCGAGGTGGTGACCTTCACGGCCGATCTCGGCCAGGGCGAAGAGCTCGAGCCGGCGCGCGCCAAGGCGCTGACCCTCGGCATCAAGCCGCAGAACATCTTCATCGAGGATTTGCGCGAGGAATTCGTCCGCGACTACGTGTTCCCGATGTTTCGCGCCAATGCGCTCTATGAGGGCCAATATCTGCTCGGCACGTCGATTGCGCGGCCGTTGATTGCCAAGACGCAGATCGAGATCGCCGAGAAAGTCGGTGCCGACGCGGTCGCCCACGGCGCCACCGGCAAGGGCAACGACCAGGTGCGCTTCGAGCTGTCTTATTACGCGCTCAAGCCGGACGTGAAAGTCATCGCGCCGTGGCGCGAATGGGAGTTCAAATCGCGCGAGGCGCTCCTCGCCTTTGCCGAAGAGAACCAGATACCGATCGCCAAGGACAAGCGCGGCGAAGCGCCGTTTTCGACCGACGCCAACCTTTTGCACACGTCGTCCGAGGGCAAGGTGCTGGAAGACCCGTCTGGCGAAGTGCCGGACTACGTCTATTCGCGCACGGACGATCCGGAAACGGCGCCCGACAAAGCCGAGTATGTGACCATCGATTTCGAGCGTGGCGATGCGGTCGCCATCGACGGCAAGAAGATCAAATGCGCCGAATTGCTGGCGCGGTTGAATGCGCTCGGCCGCAAGCACGGCGTCGGTCGCCTCGACCTGGTCGAGAACCGCTTCGTCGGCATGAAATCGCGCGGCCTATACGAGACGCCCGGCGGCACGATTCTGCTCGCCGCGCACCGCGGTATCGAATCGATCACGCTCGATCGCGGTGCGGCGCATCTGAAGGACGAACTGATGCCGAAATATGCCGAATTGATCTATTACGGCTTCTGGTTCTCGCCCGAACGCGAGATGCTGCAGGCGGCGATCGACAAGAGCCAGCAGTTCGTGACCGGTCGAGTGCGGCTCAAGCTGTACAAGGGCAATGTCGGCGTCGTGGGTCGCGAGAGCAGATATTCGCTGTACGACCAAGATCTGGTGACCTTCGAGGATGGCAAGGTTATCTACGATCAACACGATGCGGAAGGGTTCATTCGCCTCAACGCGCTGCGCCTGCGCACGCTCGGGCAGCGTAAGCGGAAACTAAAGCTGTGAGGAAGGACACTTTGGCGGACTTTTGCAGAACGTCGGGCCCGACGACGCCTATCTTCCCGCGGCTCGGTTTGGATCGCCCAGATCGCGCCGGCCTTCGCATTGTAAAGGCACTCACGGCATGGTCTATTCTTCGCGTCCCGCACAACAACGCAGCACCACGACTACCCTTGCCGTGCTCGGGTCAAAGCTGACGTCGCCGCTCGGAGATTTGCAATGTCTTATCCGCCCTTATCAAGCGCTCTCATTCTGATCAACACGTCGTCGGCGGCCAAAGGCGGCGCGGCAAGCATGTCCGGCAACGTCGAGGACGTCGACAAGAAGCTGCGCGCCGCCGCCGACGGACATGTCGACTTGATCCATTGGCTGCTGGGTCCCAACGACATGATCGTTCACGTCCACGCCAAGGGCTTCAAGGAGCTTCTGCATGTGATCGATAGCCGAATCCTGCCGTTGAAGAACGAAACGCACAATAAAATTGGGTCCGCGGAAACCTTGATCGTCACCAGCTCGAAGGTCAGAAAGGAGTTTGCGCTTTCCAATACCAAACCCAAGGAGCTGAATGCCTGGGTCTTCGCAAATACCAACAGCAACAATCCCGAACTCGGATTCAAATTGATGGAAGACAAAGAGGTCTTCTACGTCGCCCACGTCATCGGCCGTTACGATATGGTATTGCTGATCCGCGCTTTGAGCCTGCCAAATTTAATGGCAGCTATTGACAAGACCTTGCGAACAAAAAATTACTTTGTCGGCACGGATACGCGAATTGTGCTGATGTGAGCCGGCGCTCGGCCGGATTTTGCGTTCGATTGCCGAACCGCGCGGCGCGAGATTTTCGGGTCTTGGCGCGCGGCTATGGCCCGCGGCTATGAGCCGGCGGGATTTCCGTGCAACGCCGTGAATTTGGCGGCGCCCACGTCGAGAGCGGCATTCTATTGACACATAATTGGGTTGCCGATACCCGACCTAAAAACCGGAACGGAAAGAAACGGGATGCCCATTTTCGGGAAGTCGCCCATCTTCGCTGCGAATGTTCTGCCGTCCCGGGACGCG
>JASHQO010000485.1 GCA_030039105.1 Xanthobacteraceae bacterium | reverse complement strand
GTCGAGTTGGAAGTGCGCGAACTGCTCTCGAAATATCAGTTTCCCGGCGACAAGATTCCGTTCGTCAAAGGTTCGGCCAAGGCGGCGCTTGAAGGCACCGATGAGGAGATTGGCAAGAATTCCATCCTCGCGCTGATGAAGGCGGTTGACGAGTACATTCCGCAACCGGACCGTCCTAAGGATCAGCCGTTTCTGATGCCGGTCGAAGACGTGTTCTCGATCTCCGGCCGCGGCACGGTCTGCACCGGCCGTATCGAGCGCGGCGTCATCAAGGCCGGCGAGGAGGTCGAGATCGTCGGCATCAAGCCGACGCAGAAGACTGTCGTCACCGGCGTCGAAATGTTTCGGAAGCTGCTCGACCAAGGCGAGGCCGGCGACAATGTCGGCTGCCTGTTGCGCGGCACCAAGCGCGAGGAGGTGGAGCGCGGGCAGGTGCTGTGCAAGCCGGGTTCGGTGAAGCCGCACACCAAGTTCAAGGCCGAGGCCTACATCCTCACCAAGGAGGAGGGCGGCCGTCACACGCCGTTCTTCACCAACTATCGGCCGCAGTTCTACTTCCGCACTACCGACGTGACCGGCGTGGTGACGCTGCCGGCGGGCACCGAGATGGTGATGCCGGGTGACAACATCGCCATGGAAGTTACGCTGATCGTGCCGATCGCCATGGAAGAGAAGCTGCGCTTCGCCATCCGCGAGGGCGGCCGCACCGTCGGCGCCGGCGTGGTTGCGAGCATCGTCGAGTAATGGAGCGTGATGCCCCGCGAAAGCGGGGCATCTACTTTTCAAGAGCGGTCCCAAGAGCGGTCTCAAGAGTGGTCCCATGAACGGTCAGAACATAAGAATCCGGCTCAAGGCCTTCGATCACCGCATCCTCGATGCGTCGACGCGCGAGATCGTCAACACGGCGAAGCGCACCGGCGCGCAGGTGCGCGGACCGATTCCGCTGCCGACCAAGATCGAGAAGTTCACGGTCAACCGCTCGCCTCACGTCGACAAGAAGAGCCGCGAGCAGTTCGAGATGCGCACGCACAAGCGCCTGCTCGACATCGTCGATCCGACGCCGCAGACGGTGGATGCGCTGATGAAGCTCGACCTCGCCGCCGGCGTCGACGTCGAAATCAAGCTCTAAGGTTTTGAGGGAACAGGCCGATGCGTTCGGGAGTGCTCGCACAAAAGGTCGGGATGACGCGCCTCTTCACCGAAGCCGGCGAGCATGTGCCGGTGACGGTGCTGCGGCTTGCCGGCTGCCAGGTCGTCGGCCACCGCACCAAGGACAAGAACGGCTATGTCGCGCTGCAGCTCGGCTCCGGCGCGCGCAAGGTGCAGAGCACCACCAAGGCCGACCGCGGCCATTTCGCCGTCGCCAAGGTCGAGCCCAAGCGCAAGCTCGCCGAGTTCCGCGTCGACGAGGACGCGCTGATCCCGATTGGCGCCGAGATCACGGCGGACCATTTCGTCGTCGGCCAGTATGTCGACGTCACCGGCACCTCGACCGGAAAGGGCTGGGCCGGCGGCATGAAGCGCTGGAATTTCGGCGGGTTGCGCGCCAGCCACGGCGTGTCGATCTCGCATCGCTCGATCGGCTCGACCGGCGGCCGCCAGGACCCCGGCAAGACTTTCAAGAACAAGAAGATGGCCGGTCATCTCGGTGTCGACCGGGTCACCACGCTCAATCTTAAAGTCATGCAGACCGACGTCGCGCGCGGCCTGATCATGGTCGAAGGTGCCGTGCCCGGCGTCAAAGGCGGCTGGATCACGGTGCGGGACGCGGTGAAGAAGAATCTGCCGGCCGGCGTGCCGAAGCCCGGCAAGTTCAAGCTCGCCGAAGCGCCCGCCGCGGCCAAGGCCGAGCCGGCGGCTGCCGAGCAGAAAGAGAGCGCGTGACATGGAACTGAAAGTCACTTCGCTCGACGGCAAGAAATCGGGATCGGTCACGGTTTCCGACGCCATCTTCGGCCTCGAGCCACGCGCCGATCTGATCCACCGCTGCGTGGTCTGGCAGCTTGCCAAGCGCCGGGCTGGCACCCATCAGGTGAAGAACCGCGCCGATATCCATCGCACCGGCAAGAAGATGTACCGGCAGAAGGGCACCGGCTCGGCGCGTCACGGCTCGGCCCGCGTCAACCTGTTCCGCGGCGGCGGCCGCTCGTTCGGCCCGCATACCCGCAGCCACGAAATCGGTCTGCCGAAGAAGGTGCGCGCGCTGGCGCTCAAGCACGCGCTCTCCGCCAAGGCCAAGGATGACGGCATCATCGTCATCGAGGCGCTGACGGTGAAGGAAGCCAAGACCAAGGCGCTGCGCAGCCAGTTCGAGAAGCTCGGCCTGGCGAATGCGTTATTGATCGACGGCGCCGAAGTCGCCGCCGACGTGCGCAGCGCGGCGCGCAACATCCCGAACATCGACGTGCTGCCGGTCGCCGGCATCAACGTCTACGACATCATGCGGCGGCACAAGCTGGTCCTCACCAAGGCCGCGGTCGATGCGTTGGAGGCGCGCTTCAAATGACCACAACCGATCCGCGCCATTACGACGTCATCATCGCCCCGATCATCACCGAGAAGGCGACCAATGCGTCCGAGCACAACAAGGTGATGTTCAAGGTCGCCCTGACGGCGACCAAGCCGCAGATCAAGGAAGCGGTGGAAAAGTTGTTCGACGTCAAGGTCAAGAGCGTCAACACCATGCGCCGGCAGGGCAAGTGGAAGATCTTCAAGGGTCGCCGCGGCCAGCAGTCCGACACCAAACGCGCTATCGTGACCCTCGAAGAGGGTCAATCCATCGACGTAACCACGGGTCTGTAGGAGCGGCGCGATGGCACTGAAGTCATACAATCCCGTCACGCCGGGCCAGCGTCAACTGGTGCTGGTCGACCGCTCCGGCCTTTATGCCGGCAAGCCGGTCAAGGCGCTGACCGAGGGCAAGAACTCCACCGGCGGCCGCAACAACAACGGCCACATCACGTCGCGCTATCGCGGCGGCGGCCATAAGCAGGCCTACCGAAAGATCGATTTCAAGCGCCGCAAATTCGACGTCGCGGCCAAAGTCGAGCGGCTGGAGTACGATCCGAACCGCACCGGCTTCATCGCGCTGATCAAATACGAGGACGGCGAGCTTGCCTATATCCTGGCGCCGCAGCGGCTATCGGTCGGCGACACCGTGGTCGCCGGCGAGCATGTCGACGTCAAGCCCGGCAACGCCATGCC
>JASHQO010000484.1 GCA_030039105.1 Xanthobacteraceae bacterium | reverse complement strand
TGACGGCGCCGCGCTATTCCGGAATCGGCCGGAAAACGCCGTCGGCGCCGAGCCGCTCGAGCATGCCGGAGCGGATATCGAAGAAGCAGCCGTGCAGCGCGATGTGGCCGGCGTCGACCGCATCCTTGATCCACGGGAACGTCAAGAGATTGTCGAGCGACAGGTGCACCGCCTCGCGCTCGCAGATGCCCTGGCGCTGCTCCGGCGGCGCCGCCATGGCACGCTGCCGCGCCGGCTCGGCGATGCGCACCCATTGACCGACGAAGTCCGAGACCGGCGCGCCTTCGAGCAGCGCCTTGATGCCGCCGCACATGGCGTGGCCGAGCACGACGATGTCGCGCACGTGCAGCGAGCGCACCGCGAACTCGATCGCCGAGCTGACGCCGTGCGGCTGGTCGTCGGGACCGTAGGGCGGCACGATGTTGGCGACGTTGCGGACGACGAACAGCTCGCCCGGCCGCGCGTTGAACACCATTTGCGGATCGGTGCGGCTATCCGAGCAGGCAACCACCAGCGCGCCGGGCCGCTGGCCGAGCCGGCTCAGCGCCTCGAAGCGCGTGCGCTCGGCCTGCCAGGTGCCGGCGCGGAAACGGCGATAGCCTTCGATCAGGTCTTCCATGCGCAGCTCGACGGTTGCGTGCCGGTTACACGAAAACGCCGCCATGATAAAGCAAGAACGATGCCTGCATCCTGGATTGGACGTGCAACGTGATGACGCTTGATCGCCGTACCGTGCTGACCGGACTCTCGGCAACGCTGCTCGCGCCACGGCTGGCGCGCGCCGCGACGCTGACCGACGCCACCGGCCGCGCGATCGCTATTCCCGACCGGGTCGAGCGCGTTTTCGCGGCCGGTCCGCCGGCATCCATCCTGCTCTACAGCTTTGCGCCCGAGCTCCTGCTCGGCTGGACCCGCAACCCGGAGCCGGCGCAGTGCGCCTTCCTGGGCGCCGGCGCCTGCGACAAGGCCGAGGTCGGCCGCCTCACCGGCCGCGGCAACACCACCAATCTCGAGGTGCTGCTCAAGCTCAAGCCCGATCTCATCCTCGACGTCGGCACCGTCAACGACACCTATGTCTCGCTCGCCAAGCGCGTGCAGGACGAGACCGGGATTCCCTATGTGCTGCTCGACGGCCGCTTCGACGCCGTGGCGCAGGTCTATCGCCAGCTCGGCGAGCTGACGCAGCGGCAAGCCCAGGCCGAAGACTTCGCGCGCTACGCCGACACCACGATCAAGACCATCAAGAGCCGCGTCGACAAGATTCCCGAGGCGCAGAAGCCGGGCGTCTACTACGCCCGCGGACCGCGCGGGCTGGAAACCGGGCTCGCCGGCTCGATCAATGTCGAGACCATCGAATATCTCGGCGCGCGCAATGTCGCGGCCGAGCGCCGCGGCGGCATGGCGACGGTGTCGATGGAGCAGGTGCTGGCGTGGAATCCCGACGTCATCATCACCATCGAGCCGGCCTTTGCCGCAAGCGTGCGCAGCGATCCGGTATGGGCGCCGATCAAGGCGGTGCAGACCGGGCGCGTTCAGCTCTCGCCGCGGCTGCCGTTCGGCTGGGTGGATTTTCCGCCGTCGGTGAACCGGCTGATCGGGCTGTGGTGGCTCGCCAAGGCGCTCTACCCCGAGCAATTCCCCGAGGATTTGCGGCCGCTGACGCGCGACTTCTATCGCCGGTTCTATCACATGACGCCGACCGACGCGCAGATCGACACTGTGCTCTCCGGCGCCGCTTGATATCTTGGCTCGTATGGGCCGTTCGTCCGCTCCGGGTTTTCTGCTCGCCCTCGCCGTTCTCGTCGCGGGCCTGGCGCTGGCATTTACCGTCGGGCGCTATCCGGTCGATTTGAGCGATCTGCTCCAGGTCATTGCCGCCAAGCTCACCGGCCGGAGCGCCGACGTGCCGGCGGCCGTGCAGAACGTGATCTGGCTGGTGCGCGGACCGCGCGTGCTCGCCGCCGCCATGGTGGGCGCGGCGCTCGCCGTCGCCGGCACGGCATTTCAGGGGCTGTTTCGCAATCCGCTGGTGTCGCCCGACCTGCTCGGCGCCTCGTCGGGCGCAGCGCTTGGCGCGGTGCTCGGTATCTACTTGTCGCTCGGCGTGCTGGAGATCGAGGCGTTCGCTTTCGTCGGCGGCCTGGTCGCCGTCGCCGCCGTTTATCTGATCGGCTCGGCGATGAGCTCGCGCGATCCGATCCTCGTCCTGGTGCTCGCCGGCGTCGTCATCGGCGCCCTGCTCGGCGCCGGCGTCGGCCTCATCAAATACATGGCCGACCCTTACAACCAGCTTCCGGCCATGACGTTCTGGCTCCTCGGCAGCCTTGCCGCCACCAACGCGACCGATCTCGTGCCGCTGTTCGGCCCGGTGGCGCTCGGCACGCTGGTGCTCGTGGCGCTGCGCTGGCGCATGAACGTGATGGCGCTGCCCGACGAGGAGGCGCGCGCGCTCGGCCTGCCGACCGGTCCGCTGCGGATCGCCATCGTCGCGGCGGCGACGCTCGTGACCTCCGCCAGCGTCGCCACCGCGGGCATCATCGGCTGGGTCGGGCTCGTGGTGCCGCATATCGCGCGTACCCTGGTCGGCCCCGATTTCGGCCGGCTCATTCCGACGGCGGCGCTGCTCGGCGGCGGCTTTCTGCTGGTGATCGATACGCTCGCCCGCACCATGACGGCGACCGAAATCCCGCTCGGCATCCTCACCGCGGTGGTCGGCACGCCGTTCTTCATCTGGCTCCTGGCGAGCGTCTCCAAAACCTGGGCATAACGGCTGTGATCCTCTCCGGCCACGATCTCACCATCGGCTATGGCGACCGCACCGTCGGCTACCATCTCGACGTTGCGCTCTCGACCGGCGAGGTGCTGGCGCTGCTAGGCCCGAACGGCGGCGGCAAGACGACGCTGCTCAAGACCTTGCTCGGGCTGCTTGCACCGCAAGCCGGCGAGGTGCGACTCGGCGACCGGCCGCTCGCCGGCTATTCGAGCCGCGAACGGGCGCGGCTCCTGGCCTATGTGCCGCAGTCCCACGTCGTCACCTTCGCCTTCACGGTCGAAGCGATCGTGCTGATGGGCCGCACCGCCCACGGCAACCTGTTCAGCCGCCCCAGCGCCGCCGACCGCGTCATCGCCCGGCAAATGCTGGAGCGCTTCGGCATCGGCCATCTGCGCGACCGGCCCTACACCATGATTTCCGGCGGCGAGCGGCAGTTGGCGCTGCTGGCGCGGGCGCTGGCGCAGGAGCCGCAATTCGTCGTGCTCGACGAGCCGGCCGCGAGCCTCGACTTCGGCAACCAGGGCAAGGTGATGAGCGAGATCAGGAAGCTTGCCCAGTCGGGCCACGGCGTGCTGTTCACGACCCACGATCCGAACCACGCCATGCGCGCGGCCGATCGCGCTTATCTGCTGCGCCAGGGCGCGCGCATCGGCGAAGGCGCCATCGGCGAGGTCCTCGGCCGCGCCCAATTGGAGGCGCTTTATGACGCGCCGGTCGAGCTGGTTTCCGATACGGCCAATGGCCGGACCGCGTTTCTGCCGGGATGATCGCGGCGCGCGGTCGCGTTCCACCAGTCGGACAAGGTCGCTTTTTTGGCAGCCAGAACGACTGCGCCGGGCGCGAAGCTCTGCCACGCCTTGCGATGGTTGTCCGACACTGTCGTCAGCAGCGGCTTGCCGGCGGCGATCGCCGCGGCAAACGCCGGCAGCAATCCCTCGCCCATGGCTTCGAGCTTGCCGAACTTGTTGAGCACGACGACGTCGGCGGCCGCGATCTGGTCGACGATCAGCGCGCCGGCATGGGCGACGCCGGCGTTATCGAGGTGGCACGAGGTGTGGCTCGGCGCCACGTCGAGATAGATCGAATAGGGCTTGCCCGAGGCAATGTCGCGGAGATAACCGGCGCCGCAGGTGCGGTCCGGCAGACCATGGGTCTCCGCGGTCACGCCGACGACGTTGGCGCCGGCGGCGCGCCATGCGGCGACGACTTCGGCCAGCAACGCTTGAAGCGCCACGCCTTGTTCTGCCGCTATGGCGGCAATGTTTGCGGCAGCATTCATCGTATCCCGCTCCATATTGCGGCAGAGATTATCACAATTCGCGGCGCGATGGATTGAAAGCCGCTTTGCCGCCGCCTGCGACCGATCCGCGCCGGCGGCATGGCTACACCAGCATCATCACCGGATTTTCGATCAGCGCCTTGAAGGCGCCGACCAGCTCGGCGCCGAGCGCGCCGTCGACGGCGCGGTGGTCGCACGACAAGGTGACGCTCATAGTGTGGGCGGCTTCGATCTTGCCGTTTCGCACCACGGCGCGCTCCTCGCCGGCGCCGACCGCGAGGATGGTCGACTGCGGCGGGTTGATCACCGCGGTAAAATCCTTGATGCCGTACATGCCGAGGTTCGATACCGAGGTGGCACCGCCCTGATATTCGTGCGGCTTCAGCTTGCGCGCCCGCGCCCGTGCCGCGAGCTCCTTCA